>CAZYRQ010000081.1:0-7733 GCA_964649455.1 uncultured Lentisphaerales bacterium | reverse complement strand
CTGGGCTATCTCGATCCGGGCACCGGCAGCGTGGTTATCCAGGCGGTCGTCGGCTCCCTGCTGGGCGCCCTGCTGGTCATCAAGCTCTACTGGCGCAAGATCCTCGCGTTCCTGACGGGCAGGAAGCCGGCGCGTCGCGGCGGCCAGACTCCGGACGCCAAGCCGCATCAGTCCGATCAGTCATCCTGAGGCGGAGTAGGGACAGGCAATGCCAGACGGGCGCATCGGCGGCTCCTTCCGCGATCCGAGCGGGTTTGTCTTCACGCGCGGCAACACGCTCTACCGCCAGGTCAACACCTGCTACGGCGCGACCTTCGACGCGGTCGCCGCCTCCGGACTTTTCGACTGCCTCTGGGAACAGGGGTTGCTGGTGCGCCACGCGCCGGCCGACCTGGCCCTGGCGTTCGATCCGTCGCGCGCCGGCCGGGTCATCCAGCCGCAGCGCGTGCCGTTCGTCTCCTTTCCGTACGAATGGTCCTTCGGCATGTACCAGGCTGCGGCACTGGCCACGCTGGAGATCGAGTCGCTCGCCCTGTCGCGCGGCTTCACGCTCAAGGATGCCTCGGCCTACAACATCCAGTTCGTCGACGGGCAGCCGGTCTTGATCGACACCCTGAGCTTCGAGCGCTACCAGGAGGGGCGCCCGTGGGCCGCCTACCGGCAGTTCTGCCAGCACTTCCTGGCGCCCCTGGCGCTGATGGCGCGGGTCGATATCCGCCTGGGGACGCTGATGAAGAGCTGCATCGACGGTATTCCCCTTGATCTCGCCGCGCGCCTGCTGCGCGGCCGCGCGCGCTGGAATCCGGGCCTGCTGATGCACATTCATCTTCACGCCCGCAGCCAGCAGCGCCACGCGGCCGACGCGGCGCGCGCCCCGGCGCCGGCGCCCGCCGTCGGCGCCCTGCAGCTCCGGGGCATCCTGGAGAGCCTGCGCAACACGGTCCGGAAGCTGGCCTGGCAGCCGGCCGGCACAGAATGGGCCGACTACTACACCTTCACCAACTACAGCGACGCGGCCTTTGCCGCCAAGCGGGCGGCGGTCGAGGAGCTGATCGCGAAGGCTGCGCCCGCGCAGGTCTGGGATCTGGGCGCCAACAACGGCGCCTTCACCCGGCTGGCCGCGCGCCGTGGCATCCCGTCGGTGGCCTTCGATCTCGATCCGGCCGCAGTCGAGCAGAACTACCGCATGATCCGCCATGACCGCGAGCGCAACCTGCTGCCGCTCGTGATGGATCTGGCGAATCCGAGCCCGGCGCTCGGCTGGGCCGGCGAGGAGCGTGAGAGCCTGCGGCAGCGCGGCCCCGTCGACCTGATCCTGGCCCTCGCGCTGATCCACCATCTCGCCATCGGCAACAACGTGCCGCTGGAGCAGATCGCCGACTACCTCGCCAGCCTCTGCCGGCACCTGGTCATCGAGTTCGTGCCCAAGGCCGACTCGCAGGTGGCGCGGCTGCTGGCCACGCGTCCCGACATCTTTGCCGACTACACGCCCGCCGGCTTCGAGCGGGCCTTCGCCCGCCGCTTCGAGATCCTCGACCGCCGACCGGTGGCGGAGAGCCGCCGGATCCTCTTCCTCATGCGCACGCGCACCTAGGCGACGCGCGGGTATTCGGTTGGCCACATGGGTCACGGGGAAGGGCGCATGGCGAGGAGGGCGACAGTGTCAGGGCAGGCAAATGACCACGGAACTCGTCCGTTTCGCCACCTACACGCGTGACTACATGGGGTGGGGAGTGTTCGCGTTGATGCAGCGGTGCACAGTCAACTGCGGGTGACCTGCAGGCCGGTCGTGGAGAGGCTGGGGGTCACCAGGCGCGCGTGGGGATTGGGCGGTGACTTTGCCAGGCGCGTCTGGATGTCCAGGGCGGCCTGTGCGTCGTGCGCCAGCATCAGCAGATAGCCACCGCCGCCGGCCCCCAGCAGCTTGGTGGCGGCCAGGCCGGGGCCGGCGGTATCGATGATCGCCTGGACGGCGGGCGGATTGGTGCCCGGGTCGAGGCGCTGGTTGAGCCGCCAGCTGCGCCGGACCGCCTCGCAGAGGCCCTCCCACTCCTGCCGCTGGATCGCCTGCGTGGCGAAGTCGGCGGCAAAGCCGATCTCGTCGATGACCGCGAGGCGCCGGGCGTCATTGAGGAAGATACCGCGCACGATCTCGCCGAGGATGTTGTGGGCGACCCGCGTGAGGCCCGTGTAGTAGAGCAGGACGCGCCGGTCGCGGAGGGCGTCGGCCAGCAGGGCCGTCGGCAGCCAGTGGACCACCGGCCGCTGCACGAGCCCTGGACGGCTCTCGATGCGCTTCAGGCCGGCGGTCAGGCCGCCGACCTGGTCCTGCCAGCCGCCGCCGGAGCCGAGCATCTGTTCGAGGACGAGGGTGCGCAGGCAGAGGTCGTCGTGCGTCCAGCCCAGCCCGCAGAGGTCGCTCAGGGTGCCGAGCAGTGTCGCGGCTAGGATGCTGCTGGTGCCGAGACCGGAGCCCTTGGGGACGGCGGCCAGCAGGCTCAGCTCGATACCCCCGCCGAAGGCCTTGCGCAACAGTTCCTTCAAGGTCGGCGCGGCGTGGCCGACATGGAACTCCGGTGTGAATCCGGCTAGCCGGAGGGCGGTGCGGCCGATGGCGAAGCCGCTGCCGAGCGCCTCGGCCTTGCGCAGGCCCGCGTAGGTTGTCACCGTCTCGCTGATGCCGAGATCGATGCTTCGGAGAACCAGGTGCGGCTCGTCGCAGACGCGGGCGAAGACCTGGATGGGCGGCTGGCCGTTGAGGTCGACGGCCAGGTTGACCACCCGTCCGCCATGCTCCATGCAGTAGGGCGGGGTGTCGGTCCAGCCGCCGGCCAGGTCGAGCCGCACCGGCGCGCGTCCCCAGACGATCTGGTCGTCGAGGGTGGTGCGGTGCGGCGCGGCCGGGTCGAGGGCCAGCCGCTGCAGCATCTCGTCGCGCAGCAGCGTCTGCGCGGCGGGTTCCGTTTCACCGAGCCGGTTACGGAGCGCGGTGTGGTGCACGGCCACCAGGTCGTGATCCGCAGACGGGGCCGGCGGACAGGGCAACGCGCCGGACGCGACGGCCTGGGCGACCTGTTCCAGGTCGAGGCGGCGGCAGGGGTCGGCCCAGTTCTGTGGCGTGAGGGCAGCGAAGGCGCGGCGGCGGAGCGCCTCGCGGAGCGCGTCGCGGCGGACGACGTCGGCCACGACCAGGAGCTGCGCGGCGGAATACCGGGGGGTCGCGAGCCAGGCGGCGGCCGCGGCGCGGTCGCCGGCGGCGTCCGGGTTCAGCATCCAGTTCAGGAGCGCGGCCGTGCCGGGGGCTTCGGGGTCGGCCAGCGGGAAGAGCGGGGCATGCTGGATGTCGGTTGCGGGATCGAGCCCGGCGTCGGCCAGGCCGAGGCCGCGGTCGGCCAGCCACGCCGTGAAGGGCCGGCCGAACCAGTGCGTGGCCGGATCGTCCAGCCGGCCGCGGAAGGCGTCGTCGAAGCCGTAGGCCCGCAGGCAGAGCCGCGGATCGCCGCGGACGGGCACGCAGTCGAGGCAGGCGCCGGGCGGCAGGTCGAGCGCCCAGCGGTTGTCCGGGATGGCGGTCAGGCAATGCTCGCGCGAGAGGCGCCAGTCGGCGGGGATCACCGACGACTCGATCCAGATGAGGGGAGCGCCGGGATGGGTGCCCGCCAGCAGGCTGTTGACGGGCGGCATGGGCCTCTGCGCGGTCCAATCCGCGTGTCCGAAGCTCCGGCGGCCCTCCGACGGGTTGAGCAGTTCCGTGACGGAGTTGAGGAGGCTGCGGTTGGTGCCGAAATGGTAGAAGCGGCCGCGGGGCAGCGGCAGCGTGGCGGCGCTGAGCCGGCTGATCTCGGGATGCGGTTGCGCGGGATGGCTGCCGAGGGCGGGGCCGAAGCGGTCGAACAGATCGAAGGGTTGCACGGCGCCTGCCGGGTGATTCGGATCGCAGTGGCAGAGCCGCAGCAGGCAGTGGAGCGCCCGCTCGCTGAAGAGCCAGATGCCGGTATCGAGGAAGGCCTCGAAACGGGCGGCCCGCCCGCGGATCGTGTCGGGGGATGGCTTCTGCAGGAAGTCGTACAGGGGCTGGCCGTCGCGCGGCTCGCAGAAGAGCACGCCATGGTGGGTGGCCTCCTCGGGTGTCGCCCGGATGCCGACGATGAGGATGTCGGCCTCGGGGATCTGCGGCAGGGTCTGGTCGTCGCGCAGCAGCACGTCGCCGCAGGCGACCATCATGCGGGTGCTGGCGGGCGAATCGGCGAAGAGGCGGTGGCAGAGCTGAAGTTGGGCATCGAGGAGCCGCTGGTCGAGGGCCTGGCCGGCGACGCCGGGCAGCAGGGGCAGGGGCAGCAGGGGTTTGCCCTCGGCGGCATAGGCGGGCAGCCGGCGGCTCTGTCCGCTGCCGTGCATCAGGATCCGGGGCGCGGCGCCGAGCCAGGCGGCGAACGAGGGCGCGCCGCTGGCCCGCCAGGCTTGCAGCAGCAGGTGGGCCGTGCCGCCACCCGAGCCGAGCTGCGAGCCGGGCGGATCGGAGGCCACGAAGGCCGGCCTGCCGCCAACGGATCGCCGTGGCCAGGCGGCGGCTGCGGCCGGCGGCAGCGAGAGCAGAAGGTCGGGCAGCGGGCCAGCGGCGGGCATGGCTATTCCACGCGTCCCTTCAGCTTGCCGTGGAAGGCCCGCGCGATGGCCTCCTGGCCGTCGCTGTTCGGGTGGAGACCGTCGGGCTGCAGCATCTCCTCCGACACGGCCCCGTGCAGGTTGACCAGCAAGACGCCCTCGCTGCCGCAGACGTCGCCGATGGCCGCGTTGATCGCGTCCACGGTGCCATCGAACAGGGCGTGCTCGCCGGTCATCCGGGTGACGTTGCCGACGACGGGCACGGCTTTGACGGCGCGGACACGCTCGATCAGCGCGCCGAGGATTGCCTTCACGCCCTCTGGATCGGCGCCGTTGATCGCATCGTTGGCACCGAGGGCGATGATGATGAAGCCGGCCTGGCTGCCGATGGCGCTGCCCACCTGGGAGGGACCCTGTTCCATCAGGCGGGCCCCGCTCGCGCCGAAGTTGGCCACCGGACGCCCGAGCATCGCGGCGAGCCGCGCCGGCCAGGGAGCGCCCGCATCGCCATAGCCGACGGCGATGCTGTCTCCGGCCACAGCGCAGCGCGTGGGATCACGGTCGCCGAAGTCGCCGCCGCCTCCGCCGCCATCGTCGTCATCTTCGCAGCCGCCAGCCATCAGCGCCACCAGCAGCAGCAGGCGCAGGGGGGTGGCCAGAAAAGCGCTGGTCAGCGGATATTTGCGCGCGGTTTCCATGACGGGGCCTCGCTTTCCGCGGGCCGGGCCTCCGCCCTCCCGCTTGAGAGGACAGTATGACAGAAACCGTGCCGGATAAACAAGGCGGATGAAAGATTGACCTTTTTCTTCGTCCATGGCATTCTAACAACATACTAACAGGAGCAGAACCATGGGCGAGATCATCATCAGCCACGAAGATTTCAACAGCATCGAGCAACTGATCGCCGAACGCCGGAACACGCGTTCCGAGCGCGACCGCGAGAATCTAGACCGCCTCGCCCAGGAAGTGCGCCGGGCCGCGCTTGTCGATGCCGCGGCGCTGCCGGAGGGGGTGGTGTCGCTGGAGGCGGAGGTCACCGTCCGCGACCTCGACGACCAGACGGAGGCAACCTACCAGCTCGTGCTGCCGGCCAGGGCGGATGTCGCCCGCAACCGGATCTCGGTGCTGGCGCCGATCGGCGCGGCGCTGCTGGGCTACCGCCGGGGCGACCAGATCGAGTGGCCGGTGCCGGGCGGCCGGCGGCGTCTGCGCATCGAGCGCGTCGCGCGGTCCGCCGAGATCAAGCGCCGCGAGGGTGCCTAGCGGTGCGGCCCGCCAGGGTCTCCGCCGTGCCGGGCGCCGTGCCGGCTGCGAGCCACATGCTCTGTCTGCCGGGGGCCGACGGGCTAACGCGTCTGGCGCCGTTTGCCAAGGCGGTCTATCGTCTGCACCAGGTCGACGGCGTCGTGGGCGACGGGTTGCCCGGCCCGCAACCGCCGGGGGCGCCTGCGCCGCTGGGTCTGGTGGCCGGCTGGCCGGTCGCGCCGGACGAGACCCAGGCGCTGCTGGCTTACGCGAGCCACAGCCGGGTGCCGGCCTATCTGCTCAGGAACCCGGTCGCCGGCGGTCGTTACCGGCGGGTGATTGCCGCCACGGCGGGCGGCGTGCATGCCCTGCATCTGCTTTCGCTGGCGCAGGCTCTCGCCCGCGAATGGGGGGTGCCGGCCACCGTGCTCTGGCTGGAGCCACCCGCGGGCGCGGGCGAGCCGGACGCGGCGCGCGAACGGCTGGAAACGCTGCTGGCCCGGAGCTTCGCGCTGGAGCCGGCGGTCGAGTTCCTCCGCGCAGGCGACATCGTGCGGCAACTCGATGCCGTGGCGGGCGCGGAGGATCTGCTGCTGGTCGGCGCGCCGCATTTCGGCGTGGCGGCGTACCACTACGAGGGATCGCTGCCCGATCAACTGGCCCGCCTCCATCGTGGGCCGATGGCCATGTGCCTTTCAGAACCGCCGCAGCGCCTGGCGTTCCGCGAGTTTCTCTGGGAGGCCAACATCTGCTTTGTCGCGGACAAACAGGATGGCAGGGCGGTGATCGCGCGGCTGACGGATCGGCTCTGCGCCTCCGGCATCCTGCCCGTCGACCTCCGGCAGGCCTGCATCGAGGCCGCCCTGGCTCGGGAACGCCTCGCCTCGACCGCCGTCGGCAGCCAGACGGCGCTGCCGCACGCGCGCCTGCCCCGCTTCGACGGGGTGGCGGCGGCGCTGGCGGTCGCGCCCGGCGGCATCGACTTCGGCGCGGAGCGCGAACCGCCGCAGTTTGTCTTCCTGATGCTGACCTCGGCCACGTCCTACGGCCGCTACCTCGGAGCGTTGGCGCGCATCGCCCGCCTGATGGTCAACCCCGAACGGCGCCAGGCGCTCCTGGGCGCGCCCACGCCCGCCGCAGTGATGACCGTCCTGGAGACGGAGCCCCCGGGGGCCACGGGGTAATGGTTGGGGGAATGCTTGGGGAATGATAGGCCAAAAAACCGGCCAAAAAATCGCGGCGCTCCCAGTTGACAACCGGCGACGCTTTCGATACATTGGCCTGACTTTTCACGACCCAGAGGGGTCGGTTGACGACCACTTGTTCCGGCGTAGCGCAGTGGTAGCGCAGTTGGCTGTTAACCAATTGGTCGCTGGTTCGAATCCAGCCGCCGGAGCCATTCTTCCCTCGATACGAGCCGGATCGGGTCCGGGTAACCCGTACCAGACCTCGACCGTATCGCGATTGTGTACCAGCACCTTCTTCACCAGCCGGCGGAGAAGGTGCTTCTTTTTTGGGTTTTCCTCTGACGCCATCACCGCCTCGAAGTCGTCCAGCGTCCGCCGCAGGAACTCGCGGTCCATCGCCGGTAGGCTCAACCGCTCCCGCCGCGACTCCAGATCGGTCCGTTCGCCATCGAGTTCGGCCAGCCGCGTCTTGAGATCGCGGACCTTCTGGTTGCAGGTGTCGGCGTCCAGCTTACCGGTCTCGAACGCCTCCAGATAGCGCTCGGTCCGGGATCGGACGTCGGCCATCTGGTTCTCCACGCGCCGGATGTCTTGTTCTACGTCCGGTTTTTCCTTGTTGAGCCGTTGGTTGGCTTCCGCCCACACGCGGGCCATGAAGGCCTCGTCTTGAAAGATCGTCTTGAGGTCTTGAATGAC
>CAZYRQ010000080.1:0-7783 GCA_964649455.1 uncultured Lentisphaerales bacterium | reverse complement strand
CCTGCGTGCCGACGGGCATGAAGGCGGGGGTCTCGATCGGGCCGTGCGCCGTCCAAAGCCGACCGCGCCGCGCCCCGCCATCGGTGGCGAGCCGTTCGAAAGTGCCGGGAACGGCCGGCGCGTCACCGGGGGGCTGTCGGTCGGATTCGTGCATGGAGATAAAGTGGTGGTTCGGTCGTCACGTGCTGGTGCCAGCCCTCCCGCCAACCCGCCAGCGTGCCGCGCAACGCGGCACGGCGGAGCCGCAGGGCGTCGGCCAGCAGCCGGAAGCCGAAGGGCGGAAACGCGGCGGCCAGCGGATGTCGGCTGTAGCGGCGCAGCAGCCGCACATGCCCGGCGCGGTAGTAGCGCGCCTGTCGTTCGCCCAGGGCGCCGATGGTGGCCGAGCCGGTATGCTCGATTTCCGCCGCCGCCACTGCCAGGTGCCAGCCGCGCGCCCGGGCCCGCAGGCTGTAGTCCACATCCTCGAAGAAAAAGAAGAAGCCCTCGTCCAGGAGGCCGACATCCTCGATCATCTCGCGCCTGATAAGCAGGCTCGCGCCGCAGAGGTAGTCGGGGGCGCGGCCCGAACGCATGGGAACGGGAACCATCCATGGGTGCCGCAACCGCTTGCCGGGGGCGATCCGGCAGCGGCGTCCGCCATGGTTCTCGACCAGCGGTGTCGCGGCCAACCCCACCTGCGGTTCAGCACCGGCCGCCGCCAGCAGGCCGGCCAGCGTCTCCGGCGGGCAGCGCGTGTCGTTGTTCAGCACCCAGACGAAGCCCACCTCCGGCAGTTCCAGCGCCCGGCGGATGCCAGTGTTGACGGCGCCCGCAAAGCCGGCGTTGGCCGCGAGCCGGACGACGGTGGCGTTCGGGCAGGCGGCCTGCAGGTCGTCCGCCGTGTGGGCGGACGAACCGTTGTCGATCACGAAGATGGCGCGTGGGGGAAGGGTCTGCGCCGCCAAAGAATGGCAGCAGACCGCCGTGTCGGCTAGCCGGTCGAGGTGCGGGATCACCACCGCCGTGGCGCTGGCCGCGGAGGGAGGAGTGTGGGCCGTCGGCATGCCGCTCATTCTAGCGGGGTGGAGCCCGCCCGGGCAAACCCATTTGAGGAGCGCCGAGGGCCAGCAGGGCGTAGAAGGTGTATTCCACGTCGCCACGGGAGAGCCCCGGGTGTCCGGCCCAGAGGCCGTCCGGCGCGCGGCAGGCGTCGACGAAGGCGGCCAGGCGCCGGGTCTCGTCGTCCGTGTCTTCCCAGCCGGCCAGGGCCAGCGCGAAGCGCGCGGCCGCAGTTGACAGCAGATCGGCGCCGGGCGCCGCGGGAGCACACCGGAAGCCGCCCGCCTCGTCGCGTTGTTCGAGGAGCCAGGCCTGCGCGCGCCGTCCGCGGTTCAACGTGGCGCCGGCCAGCGACTGCACCGCGAGCACGGCGGCCGCCTGCGGCGCCGTGCCCCAGTTCCAGGGCGCCCACCAAGCCAGCGCGAACCAGCAGGGGCGGAGACCATATTGCTCGAGTGTCAAGGCGCCGATGAAGAGGGCGTAGGGATCCCGGAGGCCCGCCCGCACGACATGCGGCAGGCCGCAGAGGAGACGCAGTCGCGGGGCCGCATCGACTCGCGCCGCGAGGCAGGCGTGGCAGGCCCGGTGGACCGGATCCAGGCACCGCGCGGGCTGGCTGGCCAGCGCCCCCCGCAGGCGCGCAGTGTCCACCGAAACGTCCAGCGCCTCGCCGAGCCACTGGGCGAAGAGCGTGTAGTAGAGGTCGGGCTCGCCGGGCGCCGCGTCGGTCAGCGGCACACCCCGGGATGAGGCCAGACCAGTTCCGAGCGCCGCCCGCAGCTCCTCGCGCGCCTCCGGCAGCAGCAGCCCGGCGCCGGCGCGGAGCGCCGCCAGCAGGGCCGTGGTGAGACGGAGACGGTGGGTGGTTTCGACAGGCATGGGGCTTGGGTTATAACCCTGCTGGTCAGCACTCGCGCAGCCAGACGCGCATCTCGCCCTCGGCACGGTTGTTCCAGAGGCAGTAGGGCACCGCCTGGAACGCGGCCGGCACGCGCGGCGAGCGCGCCGCGCGGTAGAGGGGATCCTTCCAGCCGTCGCGCGAGCGGCGCGTGGCGCGGCCCTTGATCACCACGCACCCGCCGAGAATCTTCGATCGCCGGGCCACGAGCGGCGCGCGGCGCGGCAGGGCGAGGTCGGCTAGGTCGGGCCCGTTATCGCACGCCTCGAGGCAGTAGACGACTGGTCCGCGCCGCAGCGCAATCTGTCCCGCGGCCTGCCGCGCGGAAGGATGCGCCTCGACGCGCTCGATGGCCATCGGCAGCGACAGGTCGACGCGGTCCCCGGCCCGCCATTCGCGCTCCAGATAGGCATAGCCCGCGCGCGCGATCCGCGCCAGCGGCTGGCGGCGGCCATTGATCCGCAAGACCGGCCGGGCGCACCAGCCGGGCAGCCGCAGGGCGAGCGTGAAGCGGCGGGGACGGTCGGGCGTGACCGCGATGGCGACCTCGCCGTCCCACGGGTAGTCGGTCTTCAGCGCCAGACGCACCCTACCGTCGCCCACCGGAGCCTCGATCTCGCCGGCGGCATAGAGATGCAGGGCGATGCGGTCGGCGGCCGTCGAGGCGACATAGGCGCCCAGCGACGCGTAGAGGCGGGCGATGTTGGGCGGGCAGCAGGCGCAGCCGAACCACGACTGCCGGAACGAGGTGAAATGCTGGCCGCTGATCCGGCGTTCCATCAGCGCGGGGTAGACCGCGAGCCGGTTGGCGTAGAAGAAGCGCGTCCCGTCGAGCGAGACGCCGGCGGCCACGCCGTTGTAGAGCGCCGTCTCCATCACGTCGCCGTAGGCGCCATCCAGTTCCAGGTCCAGCATCCGCCGGGCGAAGAAGACCAGCGCGATGGACGCGCAGGTCTCGGCGTAGGCGCCCTCGTCGGGCAGGTCGTAGTCGACCGTGAAGCGCTCGCCGGCGAACGACGAGCCGATGCCGCCCGTCACGTACATCCGCCGCGTGACGATGTTCTTCCAGAGCCGGCGGCAGGCGCGCTTCAGCCCGGCGTCGCCCGTCTCCGCCGCGACGTCGGCCATGCCCGCGTAGAGGTAGCAGGCGCGCACGGCGTGTCCCTCGGCCGTGGCCTGCTCGCGCAGCGGCAGGTGCGCCTGGAGCTGCTGGTAGGCCTGGCCGCGCTTCTCGGCCGACGGCTTCTCACCGCGTGCCTGCGCCTCGATGTCGTAGTAGTAGGGATAGCGTCCCCGCTCATTGACGAAATAGGCGGCCAGATCGAGGTAGCGCTTCTGGCCGGTGGCCCGGTAGAGCCGCATCAGCGCCAGCTCGAGCTCGGGATGGCCGGGATAGCCGCGCTTCTGTCCCTTGCCGGTGCCGAAGACCGTGCCGATGTGGTCGGCGTAGCGGCAGAGCGCCTGCAGCAGGTCGTCCCGGCCGCCGGCGGCGTAGCGCGCCACGGCCGCCTCCATGAGGTGCCCCGCGCAGTAGAGCTCGTGCATGTCGCGCAGGTTGGTCCAGCGCTTGTCCGGCGCGACGCGCTGGTAGTAGGCGTTCAGGTAGCCGTCGGCCTGCTGCGCGCGCACGTAGCGCCGCACGACCGTGTCGACGCGCCGCTGCAGCACGGGATCGGGCGCGGCGCCCAGCGCGTAGGAGGCGGCCTCGATCCACTTGGCGGTGTCCGAGTCCCAGAACTGATGCACGCCCTTGACCCGGGGGTTGAAGGCGTCGAGCCGCCCCGTCTGCCGCAGCAGCTCGTATTCACGGGCCAGGGTGACCTTGCGGTTCACCTGCCGCCGCGGGGCCCAGAAGGGATCACGGAAGGTTACGGCGCAGTCGGCTACCGGTGTCAGTTTGTGCTGCATGAGTTCTCTAGAATGTCGCGGGCGCGTTCGGCATCCTCCTGGCGGACGACCAATCGGGCACCGCTGAAGAGGGCCAGATAGGGCTGCATGCCGCCGGAATCGTCAGCCCGGACGAAAGAGGGTATTCCGGAGCCCTCCAGCAGCATCCGGCCGAACTCGGCCGCTTGGCGGGTCGCATACACCCGGATTTCCACCGTCTCGTCTGCAGTCGCCATCGCCATAGATTATGGCCTACATGCCCGCAAGTCAATTGCAAGTCAATTGCAAGTCAATCGCAAACGGGAATCCCTTTGCGCTCCGGGGTGCGTGCGTGCTACACTCCATGCACTCGTCCCGCAGGGTGTTCCGCGCCGGGAAGCGCCCGCGGCCGCACGCAACGCACCCGATGGCGGAAACCACCTATGGACCAGGATTTTCCCGAATCGCGCCTCCAGAAGCTGCTGCCGGAACTGATCGCCTTCCGGCGTGACCTGCATGCCCATCCCGAGACCGCCTTCCAGGAGCGCCGCACGGCGGCCAAGATCGCCGCCTGGCTGGGCCGGCTCCCCGGCATGACCCTACGCACGGGCGTGGCGGAGACCGGCATCGTCGCCACGCTGGCGGCCGACAAGCCGGGGCCCTGCCTCGCCCTGCGGGCCGACATGGATGCACTGCCGATGGAGGACAAGAGCGGTCTGCCGTATGCTTCGACCCACCCCGGTGTCGCCCATGCCTGCGGCCACGACGGCCATGTCGCCTGTCTGCTGGGCGCCGCCACGCTGATGGCCGAGGAGCCGGAGCGCCTCGCCGGCCCCGTGCGCTTCCTCTTCCAGCCGGCCGAGGAGGGCGGCGGCGGCGCGCGTTTCATGGTCGAGCAGGGCGCGCTGGAGAATCCCAGGCCCGTCGCCATCTTCGGCCTCCACGGCTGGCCTTCGCTGCCCGCGGGCACCATCGGCCTGCGCAGCGGCCCGTTCATGGCCTCGACCGACGCCCTTGACATCACGATACACGGCAAAGGCGCGCATGCGGCGTCGCCCAACCGCGGGGTCGACCCCATCGTCGCGGCGGCCCATATCGTGACCGCGCTCCAAACGGTCGTCTCGCGCCACCGCGATCCAGTCGAGCCCGCCGTGGTGACCATCGGCACCTTCCACGCCGGCACGGCGCGCAACGTGATCCCCGACACAGCGGTGTTGACCGGCACACTGCGCGCCCTCTCGCAAAAGCAGCGCATGGCCTCGCGCGCAGCCATCCGGCAGGTGGTGGAGCAGACCGCCGCAGCCTTCGGCGCACGTGGCGAGCTGGAGATCAGGGAGGGGTATCCGGTCAACGTCAACGACCCCGGACTCAAGGACTACCTGGAGTGTGTGGCGGTGGAGCTGCTGGGCCGCGAGCGCGTAATGGACAACATTCCCATCAGCATGGGCGGCGAGGACTTTGCCTATTATACCCAGGATATACCGGGCTTTTTCTGGCGTCTCGGCGTGGCGCCGGCCGACGGTTCGCCGGGCGTCGAGTCGCTCCACAACGCGTGCTTCGACTTCAACGACGAGGCGATCGGAACCGGGGTGCGCCTGCACTGCGGCGTCGCCTGGTCCTGGACGCGGAAGGGCCAGCCGTGCTGAGGCCGGCGCGTGCAGGAGGGCGTGGAGGAATCCGGCCATGAGCAGGGATCTGCGGTTGCTGGCGGTGGATCTGGGCGCCTCGGGCGGCAAGTGCTTTGTCGGCACGTTCGGCGGAGGGCGCTTCGCGATGGAAGAGATCCACCGCTTCGCCCACGAGAGCGCGACGTTCCACCTGGCCGACGCGTCGGGGACGGTCACGGAGCGGACGCACTGGAACGACACAGCGATCTACGCCGAGATCGTCAAGGGCCTGCAGGCCTGCCGCCGGCAGGTCGGCCCGGTGCTGGACGCCGTCGGCATCGATACCTGGGGCGCCGATGCCCAATGGATCAGCGCCGACGGCGAGACGCTCGGCAAGCTCTACGGCTACCGCGACCATCGCCTCGACCACATGGTGGAGGCGCTCTGCAAGCGGATCCCGGCCGAACAGGTCTACCGGATCACGGGCATCCACTTCCAGCCCTTCAACCTGAGCAACCAGCTCCTCTGGTTCGCCCTCCACCGCCCCGACCTGCTCAAGGCCGCCGTCAAGGTGCTGCCGGTGCCGGCGCTGCTCAACTTCTACCTCGGCGGCTGCACGGCGGTCGACTCGACCTGGGCGAGCGTCTCGCAGCTCATGGACGCGCGGCGCAACCGGTGGTCGCGCACCCTGCTGCGCGCCGTCGGCGTGCCGGCGCGGCTGCTGCCGGAGATCGTGCCGCCGGGCACGCGCCTCGGCGAGCTGCACGCGCCGCTGGCGGCCTCGCTGGGACTCAACGCCGTGCCGATCCTGGCGGTCGGCTCGCACGACACGGCCAGCGCCTTTGCCGCCGCGCCAGTCCGGGATCCGCGCGAGGCGCTGATCATCAGCTCGGGCACCTGGTCGCTCATCGGGCGGCTGGTCGCCCGTCCGGTCACCACGCCCGACGCCCGCGCGGCCAACCTCAGCAACGAGGGCGGCATCGGCAATACGCGGCTCCTGCGCAACTGCATGGGCTCGTGGATCGTCCAGGAGCTGCTGCGCGCCTGGGAGGCGGCCGACGGCCAGCGCCTCGCGTGGGCGGAAGTCGACCGGCTGCAGGCTGCTGCGGCGCCCTTCGCGGCCTTCATCGACCCCGACGACCCGGGCTTCTACAATCCGCCCGACATGGACGCGGCCATCCGCGGCTACCTCGCGCGCACGGGCCAGCCGACGCCGGATGGGCGGGGGGCGATCCTGCGCCTGGTCTACGAAAGCCTGGCGCTCAAGTACCGGGCGGTTAACGAGATACTGGATGCCGTGACCGGCCGCCCCGCGCGGGTCGTCCACATCGTGGGCGGTGGCTGCGGTAATGTGCTGCTGAACCAGTTCACGGCCGACGCGCTCGGCCTGCCGGTGCTGGCCGGGCCGCGGGAGGCCACGGCCGTCGGCAACCTGATGGTGCAGGCCCTCGGGCTCGGGCTGCTGCCCTCGCTGGCGGCCGCCCTGCCACTGATCCGCGCCGCCTTCCCGATCGAACCCTACACGCCGCGCGAGCGCGCGTCCTGGAATGCCGCCTACGCGCGCTTCCGCCGCCTCGGCGCGGGGCTCCGCTAGCCGCAGCGCGAAATTCGGTTGGCCACCGGGGTGAGCGGAATGCGCATGCGGAGTGGACGCGAAACTTGATCATCCTCATCCACGAAATCGTCACGCTGAGAAAATCCGCGAATGAACGAGACGAGGATGAGGAAAAGCCAGCGTGTCGCCCACGCAACAGGCGCTTCCCCGCGCGCACCCATGGTGGCCAACCGCGTAACTGGCGAGTCCCTGTCGCGGCCGTGCTTTCTTGACCCCGGGGCCTGAAGAGGTTACGCTATTGCCCGATGGACAATGTGAACCAGAGCCTCGCGGGTCGGCATATCCTGGTGACCGGCGGCGCGCGGCGCATCGGCGGCGCCATGGTGCGCGAACTCGCGCGCGCCGGCGCCCATGTCGTCATCCACTGCCGCCAGTCGGCCGGGGATGCGCAGGCCACGGCCCGCGAGGCCCGGGCGTGCGGCGTGCAGGCCTGGGTGGTGACCGCGGATCTGGCCGACCCGGCGGGCGCGGATCGCTGCATGGACGCCGCGCTCGCGGCGACCGGCGGACGCCTCGAGGGTCTCGTGAACAATGCCTCGCACTATCCCGCGTCGCGCCTGCTGACCGTGCCGCCGGCCGACCTGGAGGCGAGCCTCCGGCTCCATGCCGCCGCGCCGCTGCTGCTCGCCCGTCGGCTGGCGGCGCTCGGCGGCGAGGGCGACATCGTCAACGTGCTCGACGCCCGCATGACGATGTACGATGCCGACCACGCCGCCTACCATCTCGGCAAGCGCATGCTGCTCTCGCTGACGAGCA
>CAZYRQ010000079.1:0-7832 GCA_964649455.1 uncultured Lentisphaerales bacterium | reverse complement strand
CACGCGGAACATGACCACGCGTTCCGGCTCGACGAGGCGCTCGAGGATCGCCTGCCTGCGGTAGGACGGGTTGCGCGCGAGCACCGGCTCGATCGACTCGAGCACCTCGTGCACGGCCTGCAGAAACTCGTCCTGACCCGCATGGATGCGGCGGGTACTTTCCATCACGTCGGCGGTATAGCCATTCATCGTCGTTGCTCCTCTGATCTCCAGAAACATTCGTTCTGGTTTCGCCTCCCATAATAACGGCAATCTTTTGCCGCATAAAGACGAAAATAGGGCTATTCTGAAATTATAGCGGCAATATTGCCGTAACAGTGGGGTTAAGTGGGCCCGCCGACGCCAAGCAAAGGTGGGGCGACGGCGTTCCGCCTAGCCGCAGTGATGGGCTGTGACACGACTGGATTTGCCGCTTGCACAGACTGGAGGTGGCCAGCGCCTCCTCGAGAAAAAATAAAGCATAAAGAATTTTCGTCAACACTCTTGACAACAGCGGCGGATGGGCGTATTAGGGTTTTCTGAAAGCGGATATTGGGTGTCGCCCGCAAGCGCGCCGGTTCCGCGGAGTGGATTTCGGCTCCGGCATCTTGGGATGCCGGGCCAAACGGTGCCTGAGGCGGCGCGCCGCAACAATGAGCCGCCTATGCAACACAGGAGTGTGCGTGAACCCAGTGTCACTGCACGAGAGCCGCATGCCTTCCCTGTTCGACCGGGAAGATGAGCCTCCAGATACCAGTGCGTCAGGGGAGAAGGGTGTAGCCACCCTGCTTCCCCCGACGCACGACAACAATGGCGCCGCCGTTGAAAAGACGCCTGCGCGTCGCGTGATGCGCATGAATCCCACGGGCCGGCGCTTCCGACGCACCTTCTTTCCCGACGCCACCGACCAGGAGTGGAGCGACTGGAAGTGGCAGTTGCGGAACCGCATCCAGACGCTGGATCTCCTGCGCCAGATGGTCAACCTCTCGATCGACGAGGAGAAGGCGCTGGAACTCGGCGGCGGTCTGCTGCCCTTCGCCGTGACCCCGCACTACATGGGTCTCGTCGATCCGCTGAATCCCGAGCAGGCCATCCGCCGCGCGATGATCCCGACGGTCTACGAACTCCGCAAGTGCCCCGGCGAGGCCGACGATCCCCTCGGGGAGGATCACCAGAGCCCGGTCGAGGGCATGGTGCACCGCTATCCCGACCGCGTGCTCCTGCTGGTGACCGGCTACTGCTCCTCCTACTGCCGCTACTGCACGCGCTCGCGCGTCGTGGGGCACGGCGCGCTGTCGCCCGAGACGGAGCGCCTGCAGGCCGCCTTCGACTACATCGCCCGCCACACGGAGATCCGCGACGTGCTGATCTCCGGCGGCGACCCGCTCACCCTGAGCGACGAGCGCCTGGAGTGGATCCTGAAGAGCCTGCGCGCCATCCGCCATGTGGAGGTGATCCGCATCGGCACCAAGATCCCCGCCGTCCTGCCCCAGCGCGTCACACCGCAGCTCGTGCGCATGCTCCGCCGCTACCACCCGCTCTGGATGAGCCTGCACTTCATGCATCCCGACGAGTGCTGCTACGAGACCGCCCGGGCCTGCAACCTGCTGGCCGACGCCGGCCTGCCGCTCGGCTCGCAGACCGTCCTCCTGAAGGGGATCAACGACAACGTGGAGACCATGCGGCAGCTGGTCCACGCCCTGATGAAGATGCGGGTGCGCCCCTACTATCTCTACCAGTGCGACCCGATCACGGGATCGGCGCACTTCCGCACGTCCGTGTCGAAGGGCATCGAGATCATCCAGGGACTGCGCGGCTTCACCAGCGGCTACGCGGTGCCGCAGTACGTCATCGACGCCCCCGGCGGCGGCGGCAAGATCCCCCTCATGGCCAACCACGTCGTCGGCCGGGACGGGGACGACCTGCTGCTGCGCAACTACGAGGGGCGCGACTTCCGCTATCCCGACCCCTGTGGCAACTAGCAGCCGGGCCGGGTGCGGTGCAACTTGGTTGCACCGCACCCACCAGGGTTCAGGCGCCAGGGTTCAGGGGGCAGGCGCGCCGCTGGCGGCCGTCGGACGCCAGCTGAATCCAGCCCGAGAACCCACTTTGCCGCGAACTTTCTCTTGAGCGTTGTCGGCCGCCGGTGGGCCGTGAGTGATCCAGTGGTCGCGCAAATCGGGAAGATCGAGAGAACCGATCCCCTTGCGCTGTCCCCTTGCGCCGATCCCCTTGCGCTGTCCCATTGCGCTTGAGTTCGGACGGCCGTTGACGCATAATGGTCGACTGACGGCCTGAGGATGCCGCTGCGGACAACCGGTTGCGATCGGGTGCCGCCTGCGGCGGATCCATGGCGTTTCTCTGGTTCTTTGCTCCCATGAGTGCTTCATTTTTCGATCCTATTCCCGAGGTGCTGGACGCCATCCGCGCCGGCCAGATGGTCATCGTCGCCGACGACGAGCAGCGCGAGAACGAGGGCGACCTGGTCATCGCCGCCGCCAAGGCCGACGCCCGGGCCATCAACTTCATGACCCTCCACGGGCGCGGGCTCATCTGCATGTCGCTCCTGCCCGAGCGGCTCGCCCAGCTCGGCCTCCGGCGCATGCCCGCGCGCAACCGCGGCGACGCCTTCGGCTGCGCCTTCATGGAGTCGGTCGACGCCGTCCGCGGCACGACCACCGGCATCAGCGCCGAGGATCGGGCGCAGACCGTGCGCACGCTCCTCGATCCCGCTGCCACCACGGCCGACCTCGTCAGCCCCGGCCACCTCTTCCCCCTCGAGGCGCGCCCCGGCGGCGTCCTGACGCGCGCCGGACACACCGAGGCCTCGCTCGACCTGGCCCGCCTGGCCGGACTCGCGCCCGCCGGCGTCATCTGCGAGATCCTCAAGCCCGACGGCACCATGGCGCGCCTGCCCGAACTTCACGCCCTCGCGGCCGAACACCGCCTCAGGATGTGCTCGGTCGCCGACCTCATCGCCTACCGCCGCCGCACCGAACGCATGATCGAGGCGCTCAGCGAGGTCGACCTGCCGACCGACGCCGGCCACTTCCGCCTGCGGCTCTACCGCTCCGCCGTGGACGGGCTCGACCACCTCGCGCTGATCAAGGGCGACCTGCAGTCCGCCGACGGCCCACCCCTGGTCCGCGTCCACAGCGAATGCCTGACCGGCGACGTCTTCCACTCCGCGCGCTGCGACTGCGGACGCCAGCTCGATGCCGCCATGCGGATGATCGAGCAGGCCGGGCGCGGCCTCGTGCTCTACATGCGGCAGGAGGGCCGCGGCATCGGCCTGGCCAACAAGCTGCACGCCTACGCGCTCCAGGAGGAGGGGCTCGACACCGTCGAGGCCAACGAGAAGCTGGGCTTCTCGGCCGATCTGCGCGACTACGGCGTCGGCGCCCAGATCCTCGCCGACCTCGGCCTGCGCCAGATCCGCCTGCTGACCAACAACCCGCGCAAGGTGGTCGGCCTCCAGGGCTACGGGCTCGAAATCGTCGAGCGCGTGCCGCTCGTCATTCCACCCTCGGCCTTCAACCACCGCTATCTCGACACCAAGAAACAGAAACTGGGACACTTGATCTAGGAAAGGATGGAGACCCATGGCCTATCGTGAAATCAATGGACAACTGACCGCGGCCGGAGTGAAGCTGGCCATCGTCGTCAGCCGCTTCAACAGCTTCTTCACCGCCCAGCTGCTGAAGGGCGCGCTCGACTGCTTCGAGCGCCACGGCGGACGCCCGGAGCAGGTGACCGTCGCCTGGGTTCCGGGCGCCAACGAGCTGCCGCTCGTCGCTGACAAGCTGGCGGCCTCGGGCCAGTTCCAGGCGCTGGTCGCCCTCGGCGCCGTCATCCGCGGGGCCACGCCCCACGCGGATCTGATCAACGGGCAGGTCTCCCGCTCGCTGGCCAAGATCGGCCTCGACCGCGGCCTCCCCGTGATCAACGCGGTGGTCTGCGCGGACACGATCGAGCAGGCCATCGAACGCGCGGGCACCAAGGCCGGCAACAAGGGCTGGGACGGCACCCTGGCCGCGCTGGAAATGGCCTCGGTCTACCAGCAACTGGCCTGAGCCCCATGGCCGCCGTCAACCGCCGTCAGGCCCGCGAATGGGCCTTGCAGCTCCTCTTCCAGATCGACGCCAATCCCGCGCGGGATCTGGCGCCGGTTCTCAGCGATTTCTGGGTTCAGCAGTTCCGCCTCCGGCAGGATGCCGAGGAGGAAATCCAGGCCCTGGCCGGCCAGGCGCCGGACGCGCCGGAGCGCGCCCCCGCCCCGGCGTCGCCGGAGACTGCTGCGGAAAAGCTCGCGCCGCAGCGCTTCCGCGACTTCACGGAGAAGCTGGTCCGCGGCGTCACCGATAACCTCGACGCCATCGACGCCCGAGTCGCCCGCTACACGGAGAACTGGCCGCTGCACCGCATGGGCGGCGTCGACCGCAACGTGCTGCGCCTGGCGGTCTTCGAGATGTTCTTCGACGAGCAGACGCCGCCCATCGTGGTCATCAACGAGGCGGTCGACCTGGCCAAATACTTCAGTTCGAGCGAATCGGGGCGCTTTGTCAACGGCATCCTCGACCGCGCCTGCAAAGATGTGGCGCGCCCGGCGCGCGAACCCGGCAGGCAGCCGACCGGTGATCGTCGGCCCTCGCCCGCCCGGGCACGTCCGGCGCCGGGGGCGGCGGGCCGCCGTTGATCCCGCCGGGGCGGCATCCATGGCACGGCACACGGAAGCGAGCGGACCGGTGGCCGCGGACACGCGGCAGGAGGCGCGCTTCATGCGCCAGGCCCTGCGGCTCGCCGCCCGGGGCGAGGGGCACACGCGGCCCAACCCCCCGGTCGGCGCCGTGGTCGTGCGCGAGGGCCGCATCATCGGGCGCGGCTACCACCGGCGGGCCGGCCTGCCCCATGCGGAGGTCGAGGCCCTCAACGCCTGCAGCGAACCGGCGGCCGGCGCCACGCTCTACGTCACCCTCGAACCCTGCAGCACGGCCGGCCGCACCCCGCCCTGCACGGATCGGATCGTGCAGGAGGGACTCGCGCGCGTCTGCATCGGCTGCATCGACCCCAACCCCCGGCATGCCGGCCGCGGCATCGCGCGCCTGCGCCAGGCCGGCATCGCCGTCGAGACCGGCCTCTGCGAGACGGCCTGCCGCGAACTCATCGAACCCTTCGCCCGGCATATCCTCGGCCGGCGTCCCCGGGTCACCCTGAAGCTCGCCCTCACGCTCGACGGCCGCCTGGCCGACCGCGAACGGCGCTCGAAGTGGATCACCGGCGCGCCGGCCCGCGCCTGGGTGCAGCAGCTGCGCCGGCGCGCCGACGCCATCCTGGTCGGGGCGGGCACCGTGCTGGCCGACGACCCCGAACTGCGCTGCCGCCTGCCGGGCGCCGGCGCCGCCTGGCGCGTCGTCGTCGACGGCGCCGGCCGGCTGCCCGCGGAGCGGCGCCTCTTCACCGACGCCTACGCCGCCCAGACCCTCGTCGCCACCACCCCGGCCGGCGCGGCGCGCCTGCGGAAACGGCTGCCGCCGGGCTCGCCCGTCACGCTCTGGACCTTCCGCCCGGACCGGAACGGCCGGTTCTCCCTGGCCCTGCTGCTCCGGCGCCTCGCCCGCGAGAAGGACGTGATGCACGTGCTCTGCGAGGGCGGCGCGCAGCTCGCGGGCGCCCTCGCCAAGGCGAACCTCGTCGATGACTACCGCCTGGTCTATGCACCGCTGGTCCTGGGCGATGCCGCGGCGCCTGGCGCGGTCGAGGGCACCGGGTGGCTGCTGCCCGCCGCGCGCCGCGGCCGCCTGACTGAAATCCGGCGGCTGGGCGCCGATCTGCTGGTCACCTATCGACCGGAGGCCCCATGCAGGATCTAACCCTCCGCGAGGCCCAGCTCCGCGGGCGGCTGCACGCCCTCGGCCGCGTGGCCGTGGCCTACTCCGGCGGCGTCGACAGCACGCTGCTGCTGTGCCTGGCGCTGGAGGCGCTCGGCCGCGACCAGGTGCTGGCGGTGCTGGCCGATACGCCGAGCCTGCCGCGCTCCGAACGCGACGAGGCCCTGCGCCTCGCCGACCGGCTCGGCGCGGCCTGCCTCACGGTCGATCCCGGCGAAATCGACGATCCGGTCTACGCGGCCAATCCGACCGACCGCTGCTACCACTGCAAGCGCCGCCTCTTCGCGGCCATGATCCGCGCGGCCGCGGAACGCGGCTTCACACATGTGCTCGACGGCAACAACGCCGACGACGCCGCCGACACGCGTCCCGGTCGCCGCGCGCTGCAGGAACTGGGCGTGGCGAGTCCGCTGCTGGAGGCGAAACTCACCAAGGCCGAGATCCGCGCGATCAGCCGCCGCCTCGGCCTGCCGACGACCGACAAACCGGCCATGGCGTGCCTCGCCTCGCGTATCCCCTACGGCACACCGGTGACGCGGGCGATCCTGGCGCAGATCGAGCGGGCCGAGGAGGCGCTGCATACCGCGGGCTTCGACCTCTGCCGGGTGCGCCACCATGGCGACGTCGCGCGCATCGAGCTCGCGCCCGAAGCCCTGCCGCGGCTCCTGGACGCCGCCCTGCGCGAACAGGTAACGCGCGAACTCCGCGCCGCTGGCTACCGCTACGTGGCGCTCGACTTGCAAGGCTACCGCACCGGCAGCCTGAACTCCTCCAGCCACACATCCGGCCAGCAATCGTTGCCGGTGTGGTAAGTGAGGCGCACGGCGGCTTCGGGCGGCGTGCCCGGTTCCCAGGCGAAGATCTCGTAGTCGGCGGTGTCGTGCTCGTGGCCGCCCGCGCTGGCGCCGAAGACGAGCAGGCGCCCGTTCCGCGAGAGCCGCGGGAAGTACTCATGGCTGAACTCGCCCGGCAGGTCGAGCCAGGGTTCGCCCGCGGCGGTGCCGGGCGCGCGCCGCCAGATGGCGTTCTTCAGACGCCCGCCGCGGCCGATGTAGACGAGGCTGTCGGCCGTGGCCCACCCGAGCTGGCAGGTGGTGCCGTCGCCGATCGGCTCCAGCGTCCCGTTGTCGCCGAGCAGCACCGTCAGGCGCCGCGACCCGCGCAGGGTGAGGGCGAGCGTCCGGTTCTGCAGGTTGTAGTCGGGCGTCTGGACGAGGGCGCCGTCCGGAATCGCGCCGGCACCGGTGGCGCACAGCACCTGCTCGCGTCCGTCGGCCAGTGTGTGGCGGACCACGGCGCGGTCGTTGCGCTGGAAGATGGCCTGTCGGCCGTCGGCGGTCCAGGTGGCGAAGAGGGCGTTGGTCGCGACGAGCCGCTCGCGTCCGGTCGCGAGGTCGACCAGCCAGGTGTCCCAGGCGATGCCGTTGCGCTGCGAGACCCAGGGGGTCTGCGAGCGGGAGAAGAGCACCTGCCGCCCGTCGGGCGAGAGGCGCGGGTAGGTCTCGGTGTGGAGGTTGCGGGTGAGGGGCCGGACCGTGCCGGCGGGCAGTTCCATCAGCAGGATGTCGTGGTTGCCGCCGCGGTTCGAGCTCCAGACCAGGCGCCCGCGGTAGCGGCCCTCCAGGCGCGCGAGGGCGGCCTGGCCGGCCGGCGGCACCGCCAGCGCCGCGCCCTGCGGTGGCGGTGTGAGGCTGCCGCGCTTGCGCAGAGCGCGCCATTGCAGGCCGGCATAGAGCAGGCTGGCACCGAGGAGCGCCAGGAGCGCGACCGCCAGGAGTCGGCGGTACCGCGGCGCGCGCACCGACGCCGGTTCCGCGCGCGCCGCGCGGCGGTGCAGGGTGATGAAGACCAGCGCCACGCCGCCCAGCGTATAGTCGGTCGCCTGCGAGACGATGTGCAGCGCCAGCATGGCCAGGAGGGCGGCGGCCGGGGCGAAGCCCAGCAGGCTCCAGACCGCGGTGCTGC
>CAZYRQ010000078.1:4458-7860 GCA_964649455.1 uncultured Lentisphaerales bacterium | reverse complement strand
GCAGCGCGCTCTGGACCTTCGCCGGGGCGCGGTTGATCTCGTCGGCCAGCAGCAGATTGGTGAAGACCGGCCCCTTCTTCGGCAGGAAGGAACCGTCCTTCTGGCTGTAGATCAGCGTGCCGACGACGTCCGCAGGCAGCAGGTCGGGCGTAAAGGAGATGCGCTGGAACTGGAGGCCGAGCGCCTGCGACAGCGTGCGCACCGCCGTGGTCTTCGCCAGGCCGGGCACGCCTTCCAGCAGGATATGCCCGCCGCTGACGAGTGCGATCAGCATGCGGTCGACCAGTTTCTCCTGGCCCACCAGCACCTTGTGGATCTCCTGGCGGAGTTTCTCGATCAGCGCGCTCTGTTCGGCGATCAGGTTGGTGGTCTTCTGCAAGTCCATGGCCATTCCTCTTCGTTCCCGGCGAACGGGCCGGAATTTCGAATCCTCACGCTCCAGCGGTTACGGAGCAGTGGCCGCCGCCGCAGGGGCATTGGTCTCGGCCGACTTCGGCGTCACCAGTTCGCCGCGCGTGCGCACCATGTTCTCGGCCGCATAGGAGGCGATCAAGAAAGTCCAAGGGTTCAACCGGGCTTTGTCTGCGGCCACGCGCGCCTCGGCTTCCACGCGCAGGGTCTCGTTCGTGGAGGGGGGGCCGGACTCGACGCCGACCTTGAAGTAGCGGCTGCCGTCGACCTCGGCGCCGAGCGACGCCTGGTAGACGTCTCCGTTCTTGAGGGTCACGCGGAAGAGGTTCCCGGTCGCGAAGCCAAGCGTCTCCGGGGGAAGCGCCGGATCGGCGAGGCGGCTGAAACGCAGGTAGTTGAGCGCGCTGTCGACGCCGCTGGCGCGGCCGCTCTCGAACTGCTCCGTCGCCTCGTCGAGCCCGGCGAGCTTCAGGCTGCCGGAGGTGCGGTCGAGCACCACGGCATCGCCGCCGGCGGCGGGCCGCATCTCGATCGCGGCGATGTCATCGGGCGGGATGCTCAGGATCTGCGTATCGAGCCAGCTCTCCGTGGCGGCCGTCCAGTCGTCGAGCGATTCCTTCACGAGGAAGACCTCGCCACCGCCGTTGCGCGAGAGGTAGCGCCCCTCGCTCGGCCGGTAGCCGCCCATGCCGCCGGCGTCGGCGCGGGCCTGGCGCGCGGAGCCGAGCGTCAGATCGGCTAGCGCCTGGCCGCGCGCATCGAGCAGTTTCACGCGCGTCGCGTCGGCGTCCCCGATCGTCATGCTCCGCTGCACCTGGCCGATCTTGACGTCGCGCAGGGCGACCAGCCGCTGGACCAGCCGCTGGAAATCGGCCGGGTAGTTGTAGGCGTTCGTCACGCACCAGACCGCGTCGACGCGCGCGAGCCGGAGGGTTTGATCTCGCTCGCGGATCTCGACGGCGGCCACGGCGTTGACGTCGAACCCGGGCAGCAGGAGGGTGCCCGCGAGCGAGGCGGCGGGCGGCGGGCGTCGCCGACCGCTCCAGTTCGCCAGCCCGACGAGCACCAGGGCGGCAACCAGCAGGAGAACGAGATGTTTCGATTTCATGACGGATGTTCCTTTCGGTGGCTACTGGCTCCGGCGGCTCAGGACGCCGCGCGCGATGCCGAAGAGGGTGACCAGCAGGGGGATGCCGGCGATGTTGAGCACCTTGACGCGCACGCCGAGACGCTCGATGTCGCGGGTCAGGTTGCGCCGCACCTGCTTGAGCTGCCGCTTGACGTCGGCCTGCTTCTGCTGGAAGCGGCGGATGGCCTCCTCCTGCTCCTTCGAGAGGATGTACTTCTGCGAGGCCTGCTTCTGGCTCTGGAGTTCGTTGAGCTGCTGCTGGGTCTGCTGCAGCTCGGCGTTCAGGCTCTCCTCCTCCTGGCGCCAGGCGTTCGCGGCCCGGAACTCGAGCTCGTCGACGCGGGTGAAGGGCCGCTGGCTGGTGCCGCGCGAGCGGATCGAAGCCAGCTCGGCGCTGCCGGAGAGCTTCTCCACGGCATTGGCGAGGAAGGCGAGGTTGTCGCCCTGCGCCTGCAGCGTCCGGAAGCCGAACATGGTGTCGACCTGGCGGACGGCGACGTCGTCGGAGAGGAAGTCGCTGTCGGCGATGACCAGCATCGTGTTGGGCTCGGCGCAGGCCGCGAGGTGCTCGCCGGCCGGCGCCGCGGGCGCCTCGCTCCCCTCCTCCTCCGGCGCCGCGTCTTCCTTCGGCGCGCCCTCGGGGAAGGCGCTCTTGAAGGGGCCGCTCAGGCGCGCGGCGATCACGTGGCGCAGCCCGTCGGGCTTGAGCTGGCCGCGCATCGCCTCGGCGCCGAACATCGCCATCTGGGCATCGACGCGGCAGGCGGCATCGGACGACGAGATCAGCGGCTCGAAGGCGATGTCGTCGCCCGTCGCGTCGCTCAGGACGCCGGCAAAGGGCATGAGGATCTGGTCGAGCTGGGCGGTGAGCAGATCCTGGCGGTTCATGTTGGCCGCGCGCAGCGAGAGGAAGACGGGGCTCTCCTCGACGCGGCCGTTGTTGCCGACGCGCGTGATGGCGCGCATGTCGGCCAACAGCTTGGCGGGCTCGAAGCCGATGCCCCAGGCCGTGAAGAGCGGTCCGAGGGTCGAGGAGGTCTGCCCACCCATGCCCATCATCGCCATCTGGTTCTGCTGCTGCGACTTGAGGTCGGCCAGCGAGAGGGGGTCGACACAGGCGACGAGGCGGCCGCCGCGCATGACGAACTGGTCGATGGCGTAGAGCGTCTTCGGGGACAGGTTCTTCGGGTGGATCACCAGCAGCGTGGTGATGGCCGGCTCGATGGCGGCCACGTCGCGGCCGACCGTGCGCACCTCGAAGTCGCGCTGCAGTTCCTGGATGGCATACCACGGCTGGGGCGGCGTGGGGCGCATCATCGGCTGCATGGGCGGCGCGCCCATGACCGGCAGGTCGCTCAGGACGCCGATGACGGGACGCACGGCGGTGGCGGCGCGCGAGACGAGCCGGCTCAGGTCGTACTCCAGCGTCGCCTCGCCCTGGGGCGTGAGCGCGGGCAGCGTCTCCTCGCGCTCGCCCGAGACGGCCACGATGCCGAAGTAGATCGGCGGCGTCATCACGCCCGTCGGCTGCGGCTGGATGCCGTAGCGCTGGGCCCACTCCTCCTCGTCCGAGTCGGCCTTGGGATCGTAGGTCTCGACGACGATCCGTCCCTGCGCGGCGAGTTCGTATTCCTTCAGCAGATCCTCGACCTGGCGCGCGTAGGACTTGATGAACATCGGCACCGCCGGCGACGAGCGGCTGAAGAAGAACTTGAGGGTCACGTCCTCCGGCAGCGCGGCCAGGAGGCGGCGCGATCCGTCCGACAGCGTGAAGAGCTTGTCTTCGGTAAAGTCGCGGCGCAGGCGCAGGTTGCCGAGCGTCACGACGACGGCGCCGATGACCAGCAGGAGCAGCAGCAGAC
>CAZYRQ010000078.1:0-4358 GCA_964649455.1 uncultured Lentisphaerales bacterium | reverse complement strand
TGGGCGGTGGTCAGCATGAAGACGATCACGCCGAGGTAGTAGGCGATGTCGTGGAGATCGAGCACGCCGCGCTTGAGCGCGTCGAAGTGCTGCAGCAGGCTGCACGCGGCGACGGCGTCCACGACGCGCATCGGCGCCCAGCGCACGAAGAGGTTGGTCACCGGCTCGAAGCCCGCCAGGATCAGCAGCAGGCAGGCGGCCAGGGCCAGGACGAAGCTGACGACCTGGTTCTTGGTCAGGGCCGACATCAGCGTGCCGATCGCGACGCAGGCGCCCGCCATCAGGAAGGAGCCGATGTAGCCGCAGGCGACGGCGCCGAGGTCGGGATCGCCGAGCCAGGCGGTTGTCAGCACGATCGGGAAGGTCAGCGCCAGCGCCAGGGCGATGAAGCCCCAGGCGGCGAGGAACTTGCCGAGGAGCACCTCGCCCAGCGTCACCGGCAGGGTCAGCAGCAGCTCGATCGTGCCCGTGCGGCGTTCCTCGGCCCAGACGGCCATGGTGGCGGCCGGCACGAGCAGCAGGTAGACCCACGGGTGCCAGACGAAGAACCAGTTCAGGTCGGCCTCGCGCCGCTCGTAGAACATCGAGAGCGAGAAGGTCAGGAAACCGAGCAGCACGAGGAAGGCGACGAGGAAGACGTAGGCCACGGGCGAGCTGAAGTAGCCCCTGACCTCGCGCTTGAAGATGGTCATGACCTGCAGGCTACGCATGGGACACCTCCGGGGACGCGGCGTTCATGGTCAGATCGCGGAAGACCTGCTCGAGGCGCCCCTGCGGATCGCGGGCGCGCAGTTCGGCGGGGGTGCCGTTGGCGACGAGGCGGCCGTCGGCGATGATGATCGCGCGGGTGCAGACGGCCTCGACCTCCTCGAGGATGTGCGTCGAGATGATGATCGCCTTGTCGGCGGCCATCTCCTTGATCATCTCGCGGACGACGAACTTCTGGTTGGGGTCGAGCCCGTCGGTCGGCTCGTCCATGATGAGGACGCGCGGATCGTGGAGGATCGCCTGCGCGAAGCAGGTGCGCTGGCGGAAGCCCTTCGAGAGGGTTTCGATGAGCCGGTGGCGCACTGTCTGCAGGCGGCTCTTCTCGATGGCCGCCTCGACGCGGCGGCGGCGCTCGTCGCCGCGGTAGCCCCGGATGGCGGCGATGAAGTCGAGGAAGGCGTCGACGCGCATCCCGGCGTAGCTCGGGGCGTTCTCGGGCAGGTAGCCTAGGCAGCGCTTGGCCTCGACCGGGTTCTCCTGCATGCTGAAGCCGCAGACCGTGGCCGTGCCCGCAGTCGGGGGCAGAAAGCCCGTGATCATGCGCATGGTCGTCGATTTGCCCGCCCCGTTGGGCCCGAGAAATCCCAGCACTTCACCCTTTTCCACGGTGAAGGAGACGCCCCGAACCGCCTGGATCGGACCGAAACTGCGTTTCAGGTCGCAAATGGTCAGCATCCCGATTCTCCTATCTGCGCCCGGCAACACGCTGTCCCCGGGCTTCCCTGGTTGTCAGGCCCCCGCCAAATCCGGCACAGGCGGACGCGGGGGCGTTTCGACAACATAGCGTGCGATTTAGCAGAATTCATGCCAATAGCCGCCGTTTCAGTAGGGCAGGCCATGCTCCTTGACCTTGCGCTGGATGGTGCGCCGCGAGAGGCCGAGCCGCTCGGCGGTCAGGGTCCGGTTGCCCTGGTAGCGCTGCAGGGTCTTCATCAGGATGGCGCGCTCCAGTTGCTCGAGCGTCATGCCCTCCGGCAGCTCGAACGACTCGGCGCCGTCCGCCGCGCGCGGCGGCTCCGCGGGCAGCGACACCGACTGGGCCGTCAGTTCCGGCCCCGTGCAGAGCAGCACGGCCGCCTCGACGACATTGCGCAGCTGCCGGATGTTGCCGGGCCACTCGTAGCGCTCCAGCGCCTGGTAGAAGCTCTCGGCGACGCGGGCCACCGTGCGGTGGTGCGTCTCCGCGGCCTGCGCGATGAAGCGGTTGGCCAGCGGGCGGATGTCGGCGAGGCGCCGGCGGAGGGGCGGAACCGTGATGTTGACGACATTGACGCGGTAAAGAAGATCCTCGCGGAAGAGGCCCTCGGCGACGCGCTCGTGGAGGTCGCGGTGCGTCGCGGAGACGACGCGCACGTCGACCCGGAAGGGCTGCTGCCCGCCCACGCGGCGGATTTCGCGTTCCTCGAGCGCCCGCAGCAGCTTGATCTGAACCGAAAGCGGGGCGTCGCCGATCTCGTCGAGAAAGAGTGTCCCGCCGTCGGCCCGCTCGAAGGCGCCCTTGTTCTGCGCGGAGGCACCGGTGAAGGCGCCCTTCTCATGGCCGAAGAGCTCCGATTCGAGCAGCGACTCCGCGAAGGCGCCGCAGTTGACCGCGACGAACGGCCCCGTCGCGCGGCGGCTGTCGGCATGCAGCGCACGCGCCACCAGCTCCTTGCCGGTGCCGCTCTCGCCCTGGATCATCACCGTGGCCATCGTGTCGGCCAGTGCCTCGACCTGCGCGATCACGGCGCGCATGGGTTCCGATTCGGCGACCATCGCCCGCGCCGAGAACTTGTCGCGCAGCGAGGCGGAGAGGTCGTTGACGCTGTTGCGGAGGCGGCAGGTCTCGGCCGCACGGCGCAGGGTCGATTCGAGCTCGTCCAGGTTGAGCGGCTTCTGGATGTAGTCGTAGGCGCCGGCCTGGAGGGCGCGCACGCTGGAGTCGACCGTGCCGTAGGCCGTCATCATGATCACGGGCACGCGCCGGTCGAGCTGCTGGATGCGCCGCATGACCTCGATGCCGTCGATGTCGGGCAGCACCAGATCCGTCAGCACCAGCGCGGGGCGCTGCTCGCGGAAGGCGGCCACGCCCGCCTCGCCCGTGCCGGCGACCAGCACCTCGAACCCCCCGTCGGCGGCGGCATCGCGCACCGAGGCGGCACCGTCGGGATCATCCTCGATCACCAGGAGTTTGATGGGCATGCCTACGTTCCTTTCGGGTTGTCGCCGGGAGTGGATCCGGGCTCGGCCGCCTTGGGCACCGTGAGGCGGATGAGGGTGCCCCCGCCGTCGCGTCCCAGCGCCAGAATCGTTCCGCCGCAGTGGGCCACGGCCGCGCGCGCCATGAAGAGCCCGAGCCCGGTGCCCTCCGGTCGTGTCGTCACGAACATCTCGAAGACCGCCTCGCGCCTCGCCGGCGGGATGCCCGGCCCGCGGTCGCCGATCTCGATGCGCCAGAGGCGCGGATCCTCCGGATCGTCGGCGAGGCGGATGTCGATCACGGAGTCGGCGGGGGCGTGCTGAATCGCGTTCTGCAGGACATTGACGATCGCGCGGCGCAGGGGCGGCTCGGCCAAACCCACGGTCGCCGGCGTATCCGGCATGTCGAACACCACGCGCAAACGGGCCTGCTCGAGGCGCGCGGCCAGCGTCTCGACGCAGCTCCGCAGGCACTGGCGCAGGTCGAAGCGCTCGCTGACCGCCTGTGCCGGACGCGACATGAACAGAAACTCCTTGAAAACGCCGTCCATGCGCTCCAGCGTGCGCGCGATGCGTCCGGCCAGCTCGCCCATGCGCTCGGCCCGGGATCCCTCCGGCCGCCGCGCCTCGCGCTCCAGCATCTGGGCGTCGAGTCGCACTGCGGACATCGGATTGCGGAAGTCATGCACGATGCTGTTGGCCACCATGCCGGAAAAGAGCAGGTGCTCCTCGCGCCGCTGCCGCTGCTCCATGCGGCGGTCGCGCTGCACGGCGACGACCGTCACGGCGATAAAGAAGAGCGCCGCAAGCAGCAGGATCATCACCGCCAGGCGCAGCATCCAGCGCACGGCCTCCGTGGAGATCCGCTCGCGCACCGCGATCGAATCCTGGCGCATGCCGATCTCCACCTGGATTGGACTGCCGTCCGCATGGGAGACGAGCTGACGGAAGACCAGCACGGGAACCGACTCTCCGAACAGATCGAGAATCTCGCGGGTCACCGTGACCGGCGACGCCTCGGCGACCTCGTTCGAGTGGAGCGCGGCCGGCGCGCTGATCAGGGTGCCGGCCGGCGACGGATCGCCCACCTGACGGTGGAAAAGCTTCACGCCATCGCGCGAGACCTCGACATATTGCAGCCCCGACTGCGCTCGGTGAAGACCGTCGACAAGAAACGGTAGCCGCATCCAGGCGAGCGACACCCCATTGGTTTCGTCCCAGATCGGCATCCCGCCCAAAAAACGCGTCAGTTCGCTGCCCTCCGCAAGGATCCGCTCCGTCGCCGCTGAACGCACCTGCTCGTGCATCGCCCGACCGAGTATCGTCAGGAACACGACCGCCAGGATGACGAACACCATCAGAAAACCCGCAATCACCAGACTGAGCGGGGAGCGATGGGCAAGCGTGAGTGA
>CAZYRQ010000077.1:0-7948 GCA_964649455.1 uncultured Lentisphaerales bacterium | reverse complement strand
AGATTCTGGGGACGGACCGCGACGTCCGCGCCGAGAACGGCAACTGGGTCAGCCGTCGCCTGCTGTTGAAGAACGACGGGATGGGGTTCTCGTTCCACGAGACGATCATCTTCAAGGGGACTGAGACCCACATCCACTACCAGAACCATCTCGAGGCGGTCTACTGCGTGGGTGGCGCGGGCGAGATCGAGGAACTGGCCACGGGCAGGATCCATCCGATCGCCGACGGCACGCTCTACGCGCTCAACGCGCACGACGACCACCTGCTGCGCGCCACGACGGCCGACCTGCGCCTGATCTGCGCCTTCAATCCGCCGCTGACGGGCCAGGAGATGCACGACGCCGACGGCGTCTATCCGCTAGATCCGGACGCGGACCCTTCATCCCGGCCTTGAACAGCACGCCGCCTCCACCCGCTCGTTCCCCTGAACCGTCCACAACGTGCCGGTTCCCGGCACTTGTGTCCCCGTGCGACGGAATCTGGTTGCAAACGTGCCGGAAGACGGTATGCTGATTCTTCGCTGGCCGGGTCGGTCCGCCCTTGCGGGCGCGAGGCGCTTGGCGGCGCCGAGGTTTTGTTTTTTTGCGGTGCCTGCAGGCTACAGGCAAACGGCCACCCGGTCAGCACGATTTTTCTGGCAGCCCGCTGGAAGCCTGTGGGATGCTAGTTGTTAAGCGTGCTTGTGAGAGCGGAGAGCGTGCGATATGGAAGCCAGACTGGTCAAACTGCGCGAGGGTCGGGTCGAGGTTGTCTATCCCGTCGAGCCGGAAGGGACGGTCTATGGGCGTGCCGGAGGCTACTGGATCCAGATCAATGATCCGGAAGTCTCCAGACAGCATTTCAAGATCGTCTTCCGCCATGGGATGTGGCATATGCACGATCTGGGAAGCCGCAACGGCGTCTACGTCAACGGCACGCGCATGGGGCGGGCGGTGCTGAAGAGCGGCGACCTGCTCCAGGTCGGCAGCCAGACGCTGGTCTTTGTCCTGGCGTCCCCGGAGAATCTGCCCGTCACCGGCCAGCCGATCGAGGTCAACGACGCGGTCTACATGCAGACGATGAAGCAAGCCACCCTGCCGCCGGACGCGTGATCACGGGTTTTGTTGACGGATGGTCAGTGAGTCGGGCGTATGCGTGAACGGGCGCCGGCTGGCCGGCGGCATGGTTCCGAGGAAAACCGCCGATGACAGTTGCGTGCATCGCTCGAACGCACCGTTGCCTAGGACACTCAATCCGGCTGGAAGCGTAACCGTGTTCATGGCGGAACACCGGGAGAATGCCGCCTCCTGGATGGCCACGAGGGACGGCGGCAGGTTGACCGACGCGAGCGCATGGCAGGCGCCAAACGCATGGCAGCCGATCGTCTGCAGGCGGTTGCCGATTTCAATGCGGCCCAGAAGCAGGCAATCGCAGAAGGCATTGTCGCCAATCCGGGTCACCGTGATAGGCAGATCGACATCGGCAAGACGGTGGCAGCCCCGGAAGGCATCGTCGCCGACCACCGTTAACCGGTCTGGGAGCGCCAGGCGTTGCAGGGATATGCATCCCTGGAACGCGCCCCGTTCTAGCGCCGTGGCCGTTCCGGGCAGATGGATGTCGCGCAAATCCGTGCAGCCCGCGAACACTTCGCAGCCGATTTTTCCCAAAGGGCCGTCGAGCCTGGCCGACTGCAAGCCGGAGCACCACATGAACGCCCGGTCGCCAAGGTTTGTGACCGAAGCGGGAATCGTCACGGACTTCAAGCCGGCGCATCCCAGGAAGGCGCAGTTTCCGATCTCCGTCACGGCATTGCTGCTGAACGTCGCGGAGGACAAGCGGAAGCACCGGCCGAAGGTCCAGTCCGCCACAGTCGTCAGGCGCGGGGGGAGCGTCGCGTCCTGGAGGCGCGTGCACAGGTAGAAGGCGCCGGCGCCGATATGCGTGACCGACTCGGGCAGTCGGACCGTTTTCAGCGCATCGCACCTGTAGAAGGCGAATTCTCCAACCGTGGTCACTGTGTCCGGCAGTGTCACTTCCGTCACTTCCCCGCATTCGGCAAATGCATACGGGGCGATCGCCACCAGGGGAAGCGTGTTCAACTCCTTGGGAAGGTGGACTTTGCCCTGCGGTTTCGGGATGATGGCGCTGCCCATGCCGTCGCCGAGTTCAGCCCCGTTTTCAACCACGCGGTATAAAAATACGCGTCCATCCGCCTCGGCAATCTCTCCAGAAAGCCTGCCGACAGAGAAGCCCGCCACGAGCAGGCTCATGGCAATCCGCTTTCGCAACAGAATAAACCCGGCCAGCACGGCGACAAGGCCGAGACCGAGAGCCGGGCCCGTGACGCGTCGTTCACGGCGCTTTACCCGCTGCGGATTTGCGGGATTCGGCGTGCGATGGTCCGGGCGCGCCCGCCAGACCGGGTCGTCGGCGCCGGCGTCATCCCCCGACAGGACCGTGCCCGGCCGCACCGGGCTGTTCCATGCCGCCTCGAAGGCCGCATCCCTCGTTCCGGTTGTCGTCCGGTCATCGCCCGCGGCCTTGCCCATGAACACGGGGCGGTAGGCACGCGGCATGAATTCCTCGTGTTCAAGGTCGTAGACCGGCTCCTTTTCACGCGTCCCCATTCTGCCCGGTGAAACCCGATCCGCGTAATCAAGGAAATACGTGCGGAAGTCGGCCAGAAAAACCGGCAGGGAGAGTTTGGCCAGGACGGCTTCCGTCGCCAGTTGGTGACGCCCCGTTTGCCGCAGGGTCTCCCAGTAGAGCGGGATGAGCAACTCATAGCCTTTCCCCGGGAAAAAAGCCGGGGCCTCCCGCAGAAAGTAGACCACGCCCCAGGCCGCGGCGTAGTTCTTGGCCCGCTGGCGCGCCGCCTCCGGATCCTTCGGATCCATGGCGGCTGCCCGGTCGAGATAGAAGTCGCGCGCGGTGAAGACCGCCTCGACCGTCGCCAACTCGTCGGCCGCGATCATGTTGAACAGGAGGTGACGCGTGTTGACCGGCTTGGCCACGAGCCGCCCTTCCGCCACCCGGCATCCGCTGAGATAGCAGGCGAAGCCCTCGTCGAACCACGCGGAAAGCCCCTGCTTGCCGCACGCCAGGTGGAGGTATCGATGCGCGCTCTCGTGAACGGTCCCCTCGCGGCTCCATCCGCGCATGACGATCTCGTCGCGGGTGGGCACGTAGAAGCCGCCCGCCCACCGGCGGATCACGGGCGCGGTTTCCTCGAACTCCCACCCGGTGGCGTACACGCGGATCACGCAGACATCGTCCAGCGAGGCCGGGCCGAACGGGTAGAGCACCGTGGGAAACAGGTCGTAGACCCGCTGCTGCGCCTCCAGACCCGCCTCGGCCGTGCGGACCGCGCCCGCGCGGTCCGTGATCAGGCAGAACGACCCCCGGCGGAAGAACTCCCATTCACCGCCCAGGTTGCGCACCCCGCGCACGGCGTTGGCATGCGCGAACGTGTCGAACGTCTCCTGCATCCAGAAACCGTGTTCGGCGGCGAGAGCCGTGTAATCGGCCTGCATGCCGTTGAGGAACCGCTCGACGAAGACCTGCGCATTCGCCCCCGCACCGGGCGGCGACCGGACTTCCAGCGCATACCAGCCTCCGCCAATCACAGGGGCATTCGCCGGTTCCGCGAGGTTGAAGACATAGACCTGCCACTCCCGCGTTCCATTCGCGACGGTATAGCGCGTACAGCCGTCGACCGCGTCCGAGCCCAGGTTCAGGGAGGTCGCCTCGAAGGAGAGGCGGGCCGGCGGTGGCGCCTGATAGTAGTCGTTCAGCCATGCGGGCACCTGTTCCGCGGCAACGCCGGTCTCCCCGGCGGCGGCGGTCAGGCGGACATCGCGCCGATAGTCTTCCGGATGCCGCATTTGATCGGCCGCCATGAGGTCATGCGGAAAGCCGTACGCCAGTTTCAGGAGCGTCACCCGGTTCGTGCCGGGGGTGCGCCAGGCGGCGACGTGCTGGTCGGCGCGCCAGAGATCCAGCACGCGAACCCGGTCGTCGTCCAGCGGGTGCGGCCGCGTCCGCACCGGCCCATGGGGCGGGAATCCCCGCGCGTCCAGGATCTGGGGCACGGAAAGCCCGCCGGCCAGCGTCAACCTCTCCTCGGCATCGAGACGCAGTGCCGGGCCCGATAGTCCACCCGGCTCGGCCGGATAGCCGACCTGGCTGTGGACGGTGCCGCCCAGGATTCCGATAAGCAGACCCATTGAAAAGGCTCTTTTCATTTCGAACTTCCTGACTGTTCCACGCGCGCACGCGCTGCTTATGTCAAACATCCAATGCACGGGAAATTGCTGGAGCCCGCCGTCCCCGGCGGGCGGCCCGCGGAGGACCGCGGTCCCCAGGCATGGACCTGCCCGCGGAGGACCGCGGTCCCCAGAGCCAGATCTCGGCGCATGATCGGCGAACAAGAAGCCGGAACGTGGGGACCGCCGTCCCCGGCGGGCGTTCTCGATCCCCTGCCCGCGGAGACCGCGGGCTCCATGCGCATGGATCTGCCCGCGGAGACCGCGGTCCCCAGGGGCCATGCACAAATCGCTTTCACCAATGGGGAACATCATGCACTTTCCCTTGAAACGGCCATTCTTCGCTGACGCTGACAAGTCCCGCGCGCACCGGGTTGTTCTCCATGTAACTCACCATTTCGTCATAGTGCTCGCGCGACCGCATCTGGGTGTCCCAGCAATCGTCCTGAAAGACACGCGCAAGCGCGGGATCCCGCTTGCCGACGAGTCGCTTCCAGTATCCGGACCAGCGTCGAACCGGCGGATGGTCGACGACACCCGGCACGCAGAAGCAGTGCACATGGTCGGGCATGATCACATAGCGGCCGGTCAGCCAGTGCGTGGCGTTGCGCCAGGCGTTCACAAACACCGCCTGGACCGCCGCTGTGGCGAGTATCTTCTGCCGCCCCGCCGTGCAGATCGTCACATGCAGCACCGTGGGCTGATTATGACGCCGGACCGGCGGCGGGTGCGCCAGATGACGGTGAAGGAATTCATTCAAAGGGAACCTCCGTGTTTCCGAATGCGGCCCCTGGAGCCCGCCGTCCCCGGCGGGCAACCCGCGGAGGATCGCAGTCTCCAGTTGCATGGGGCCCGCCCGCGGAGATCGCGGTCCCCAGAGCCAGATCCCGGCGCATGTTGGGCGAACGGGAAGCCGGAACGTGGGGACCGCCGTCCCCGGCGGGACGTTCCCTTCCCGCGGAGACCGCGGGCTCCAGCGGCGTATATTTCTGTGGTCCCGACCGCACGCTACTCTCCCGCCCCGTCGCCGAGCGCCTTCTCCACCGCCTCGTCGAGCCCGGAACTCGGATGTCCGATCCAGGCGATCTTCCCCTGCCGGTCGACAAGGAACGCCGACGGAATTCCCTTCCTGCCCGCCGCCTTCATCCAGCTCTCGGCCATCGCACCATCGCGGTCGAGGGCGATGCGGTACGTCATGTCCGCCCCCATCTCCTTGACAAACTCCGCAACGTCTTTCTCGACATCCTCTCCCCGCTGCCAGACGTTCTGCCCGATCACGACAAGCCCCTTCTCCCTGTACTTCTCCTGAAGCGCGTTGACATGCGGGATCACTGTGCGGCACGGCCCGCACCAGGTCGCCCAGAACTCGACCACGTAGACCTTGCCCTTCTCGAACGCCGCCACCGGCTCGCCCTGCACGTACTTCCCCTGCTTCAGTTGCGGCGCTGGAGCGCCGACTTTGAGCGTCACCGCCACCTGAGCCCGTGTAGCTTCGGCAGATATTGAAGGTGGGTCGAGCGGAGGCAGGGGCTTTTTCGGATCCCACAAGGCTGTGGGCCGTTTATCGTACTCATTGCCCCATCCAGCCGCCCCGGCAAGATAGTACACCGTTGTCTTGGTGTCCCAGAACGCCCCGCCGCCCGACTTCGGCGCGTTCCCTCTGAAGAACACCCGCTGGAGATTGCGACATCTCCCAAAGCAGCAATAGCCCAGATACTCAAGGCTTGCAGGCAGCGTGATCTCCGTCAATCGTTCACAGTTGTAGAAGGCACCCGTCACATGGCCCGAGCTAAGCCCGCCAAGGCGCTTGACGCCTTCCGGCACGACGATTCGAGTCAGCTTCACACAATTCTCGAATGCGACATTCGCGATGTTTTCAACGCCATCGGGGATGATTACTTCGCCCTCCCTGGCCGGCGGGCAACGGATCAGCGTCTTCATCTGCTTGTCGTAGAGGATGCCGTCATGCACCTTGAAATGAAGATTCTCATCCGGAACGGTAATGGAGGTCAGGCCTGTCCAGCCTTTGAACACCTCCGGCGTGAGTGTAGCCACGCTTCTCGACAGAACAAGCGAGGTCAAGGTCTTGTAGTTTTGAAACCGGTACTCAGGGATCGACACGACACTGTCGGGAATGACGATTTCCCGGCGGGCATAGGGACAGTGGATCAGGTTGGTGATCGCGCGGTCATAGAGAACCCCGTCCACATCCGCGAGATGGGCATTGCCCTCTGCAACCGTGATTGCCGTGAGATTCGTGCAGAATGCAAATGTCCCGTAGCCAATCTGCTCCGTCTTTCTTGCGAGCCCTATGGTATGCAGCGTATCGCAATTGCGGAACGCCTGGGCGTCGATTCTGGCAAGACTGTCGGGCAGCTTGACGGATTCGAGTTGTCTGCAACCCGCAAATGCTTCTCGGCCGATCGATTCAACCCCCTCTGGGATTACAACCGCAGTCAGGCTTGCGCATCCATAAAAGGCCCGTTTTCCGATGGCGGTTATGGGGCTGCCGCCTATCACGGAAGGGATGGTCAGTGTGCCCTCGGGCTTGTTGCGCACGGCTCGGTCGCGTTGGGGATAATCGACGTTGTTGATGTTGCGTGTCGACGTCTTGCTCCAATCCCCGATAAGCGTGGCGCCTCCATCCGAGACTGTATAGGAGTAAGTCAGACCTTCGATGGTCTCTGTCCGTATTTCGGGAAGCAGGCCACGAAGCGTCTCGATCTTTTCCTCTGGCGTGTATGTCTTGATCGTTTTGCCCTGCCACGTCGGCGGCAACGTCGTCGACCCCGCAACTCCATTCCATCCGGTAGATTCTGGTCGGACGTATACGATGCAGTCGTCCGGCACTGACGTGAAGAGGCCATAGCGTGAGTTCCTGACATGCACATTCGGCGCATCGCCCTCGAAATAAACCGCCCGGAGACCGGCACAACCGCCGAACGCCATGTCGCCGAGGCGCACGACACTTGCAGGGATCGTAACGGCGACAAGGCTGTCCGTCCTGAAACTATAGAACGCGCTGTCGCCAATGGCGGCCACCGGAACTCCGTCCAGAATGGAGGGTATTACAAGCGCACCCGCTGGATAGGGTCTGATGGTTGGCGCCTTCGTCTGCCGAGGATGTCCCCGTGCGATGATGGTCGCACTTCCATTCGTCTTGATAAAAGCAAAGGAGTAGTCGATCGTGCTGTTATTCTTCTTGAAAGAGAAATGATCTTGCGGCGCAGCGGTTGCAGGTGCTTTCATCTGGGGTGTCCTGCTGTCCTGAGCGGGCGTAGACGGTGCAAGGTCGGGTTGAGCCATGCCCGGTTGCGGCGGATTGGCGGGGCTCCATATTTTCACCGGCTGTCCGCCAAAGGTCTCACCCCAGCCCTTCGCTCCGGTGCGGCGGTAAACCATGACATCCGGAGAATCCAGAAAAAGGGTTGACTCGACCTCACACGTTGGTTTGTCGCCCACAAAAATGATTGCCTTAAGGTTCCGGCAGCCGCTGAAAGCCTCACGCCCGATCGACTCGACCGAGGCAGGAATGTGAATCTCTTGGAGTTTTTCGCAACCGAAAAAGGGTTTCTTGCCCAGCTTTTGCAAGGCGGGCGGAAGACGAATGTCTGTCAGTGATGCACAACCGTAAAAGGCATAGTAGCCGATGTTCGTCACACCAGCGGGCAGATCGACCGAGACGAGTGCGGAGCAGTCTCTG
>CAZYRQ010000076.1:0-8065 GCA_964649455.1 uncultured Lentisphaerales bacterium | reverse complement strand
GGAACCAGGGCGGACGACACGGAGGTCGTCCCTCCACTCTTGGGAACCACCGGTTTCGGCGGAACCAGGGCGGACGACACGGAGGTCGTCCCTCCAGCCCTGCGCACCGGGCTCGGCCGAACTGGAGGGTCGGGCTCCGTCCCGACCGGTTGGCACCTGCGCCTGGGCACGCGCGAAGCAGGGTAGGAGAACCAGGAGGATGAGGATTCGCAGGTTCATGCTCAGGGTTTCTCCGGGTAGCGCTGGGCGAGTTCGTTTCGGTAGCGGGCGACCTTGTCGGCATCGCCCGCCTTTTCCCAGATCCGGACGATCTGTGTGAGCGCCTCCTTCTTTAGGGGTTCGTAGCCGTAGAGGATGTCGACCTTCAGGAAGGCCTTGGCGGCCTCATCCCACTGTTGCAGGGCAAAGTGGCAGTAGCCCTGGCCGAGCGTGGCCTGCGCGGCGCTCTCGCCCGGGGCGGCCGCCGCGACGGCGGCATAGGCCTCGAGTGCGTCGCGGTGGGCGCCGACGGCGCGCAGGCTATGCGCGCGGCCCAGTTGCGCCGCGAGGCGGAAGGCGCCCTCGGGCCAGGTTTTCAGGAGATGGTCGTAGGCCTCGAGCGCCTCGCGCTGGCGGTTCGTCGCGCGGAGCGACTCGGCCTTCAGCAGGGCCGCATGCTCGGCAAAGGCACCCTCCTGGATGCGGGCGAGCACCGCGAGGGCCTGGTCATGACGCCCCGCCTCCTGCAGCAGGCGTGCCTGGCGGTAGCGCGCCTCGGGCGCGCGCTCGCCTTTCGGGTCGGTTTCGGCCAGACGGGCGAAGCAGGCGATCGCGTCGTCGGGCCGCTTGAGCTGCTCGTAGGTCCAGCCCAGCTTGTAGCGCACCTCGCCGGCGAACGCAAGGCCGGGGTGCTTCAGGGCCGCCTCGTAGGCGGAAGCGGCGGCGGCGAAATCGCTCCGGGCATAGGCCAGCTCGCCGAGGCGGAACTGCACGTCGGCGGCGAGGGCGTTGGTCGGGAAGCGCGTGGCCAGTTCCTGGAAGCGGGCCTCGGCGTCGGCCTGCTTCTCCTGTTCCAGCAGCACCCAGGCCAGATCGTAGAGCGCCTGCGCGGCCAGGGGCGAGCCGGCCCGCTGCGCCAGCAGCGCCGTGTAGCCGCGGACGGCGCCCTCGGCATCCTTGGCCTGCCAGGCGCAATGGGCCTCGCGGTAGGCGGCCTCGTCGCGCCGGGCCGGCGGCTGCGCCTCGCTCGCAGCGAGCTGCGCATAGGCCTGGCGCGCGCGGTCGTACTCCCTGGCCTGTTCATGCGCACGTGCCGCGAGGTAGGCCGCCTCGGTGGCACGTTCCTTGCCGGCTGTGGCGACCTTCTCATAGGCGGCGGCCGCCTCAGCGGGGCGCTCAAGCCGGTCGAGACACCAGGCTGCCCCGAAGGTCGCCTCCCGTACCGTCGCCTCCTGCTGCAGGGCTGGTGACTGGTAGATCTGGAGCGCCTCGGCAAAGCGTTTGAGGCGGCTCAGCGCCTCGGCACGGTAGAGTTGCGCGTAGGGCAGTAGTGGGCTCTGGGGACTCTGCTCCGCAAACTCCGATGCCGCCTGTAAAGCCTCTTGGGCGGCGTCCTGGCCCAGCAGGATGACCATCCGGGCCAGGATGGCCTGTTCCGCCGTCTCGCTGCCGGGAGCGAGCGCCTCAGCCTGGCGGTAGGCGGCGATGGCCTCCGCCTGCTGCTGCCGCACCTCGGCGGCCTGACCCGCCCGCAGGGCGGCCTCAGCCGCCAGCGGATGCTTGGGCCACTGGGTGAAGAGGGCACGGAACAGCGCGCCGGCCGCCTCGTGTTGTCCGCCGTGCCGCGCGCACCAGCCACGTTTGTAGAGTGCCTCGGGCGCGAGCGTGTGTTTCGGCGAAGCCTCCAGGAAGGCCGCCAGCGCTTCGTCCGCTGCGGCGTAGGCCTGGCGGCGGAACCGGAACTCCCCGAGCCAGAAGCGCATCTCAGCGGCGCGTGCATGGTTGGGGAGGGCGGTCAGGAAGGCCGCGGCGGTCTGCTCGGCCGCGTCGAGCCGTCCCGCCTTTTCGAGTGCCGCCAGCTCGCCCACCCAGGCCTCGGCAACCAGGGAGTGGTCTGGTTTCATTTGGCGCGCAGCGGCATAGGCCTGGGCAGCCTCGGCATAGGCTTGCCGCGCCATCTGCGCCTCGGCGAGGAGCAGGCGGAGGTCGAAACCGTGGGCCTCCTGCAGGGCGGCCTGGCCAAGGAGCGGCGTGAGCGTGGCCACGGCCTTGGCGGCATCGCCCGAACGGAGCTGCGCTTGACCTAGCCAGTAGCCGGCCACTGGCGCCAGCGTGTCCTGCGGATGGTCGCGCGTCAGCCGGTCGAAGGCGGCGGCAGCCTTGGCGAAGTCGTTGGTGGCGAACCAGGCGTGCCCGGCATTCAGCAGGCAGGCGGGACGACGTGGGTCGTTGGCGAGCCGGTTGGCGACTTCGTCGAAGGCCTGGGCGGCGGCGCGCGTGTCGCCGCGCTCGAACAGGAGCGTGGCCCGCCCGATGGCCGACGCGCGTCCCGTCTCGGTGTCGCGTGGCACCAGTTCGGTGTAGCGCGCCAGCGCCTCGTCGAGCCGTCCCAGCCGGTGCAGCGACTCGGCCGTCTTTCCGCGCGCCACCTCGGCCAGAGGACTCTCCGGCGCCCGCTTGAGCAACTCCTCGAAGCTGGCGCGGGCGAGTTCCCACTGCTGAGCCTGGAAGGCGGCCCAGCCGCGTGTGTAGAGGGCATTGGGCGCTTGCTCGCCTTCGGGGAAGCGTTTCAGCAGCGCGTCGCAGGATGCGATGGCGGCGGCCCAGTTGCCGGCCTTGAAGTGATTTTCCGCCGCGCCGTAGGCGGCCGCCTCAGCGATCGGGTTCTCCGGCCACTTCTCCAGGATGGCGGCATAGTGCGCCGCAGCGGCGGCTGGATCGGCCTTGGCCTTGAGCTGGCCCAGCCAGTAGTGGGCTTGCGGCGCGCGCTCGGAGGCCGGAAAATCCTTGAGCAGGCGTTCGAAGGACTGCTGCGCGGCTTCGGCCTGGTCGGCCTTCTGGCGCGCCTCGCCCAGACGGTAGCAGGCGACGTCGGCCTGCGCGAAGCCGGGGTGCTTCTGCAGCAGCGCCTCGAACTCGTCGGCGGCGAGGGCATGCTCGTTCTTGATCAGCAGGCCGGTGGCGAAGTTGAACTGCGTCTCCGCTTCGTCCGCGCCGGCAAGCGGCCCGGCAAGCAGCAGGCCCAGCAGCAGGGCGGTAGGCAATCTTTTCATTGGGTATCCTTGAACAAGGGTGGATCGTCAGAGCAGAAACATCTGCTTCTTGATCTCCTCGATCTCCTTTTCGAGTTCCTGGTCATTCGCGGTCGCGGCCGGGTCGGCCAACGCACGATCCCGCCGGGTGGCTCCCGGTTCGTTGCCGGGCAGGGGGAACTGGAGCTGGAAGGGGTTCCCGAGTGTGGGGACGCTGATGTGACCGGCGCGGATCCGGTTGTCCCAGGGAATCGCCATCAGCCCGGTGCCGCCGCCGAGGCTGCCGCCCGAGAAGCAGATGTTGTCCGCCGTGTCTGGGTAAAGATCCATCATGATGGAGACTGCCGACCAGAGTGTGCGCTCGATCATGGCGGTCCGTTAGTGGCTCTAGTACCTCTGCGTCTCCCATTACCCAAGTTCTTCCAGCACGCGGATATCCCGCCGGAACTTGACTTCCAGTTCATTGATCAGCGAATGTGGTGTCAGACTCTCGCCCCACAGTTCCGCGAAGGCGGCCATTTGGCTGCGGTTCTCCTCGATCAGGGTAGCGAGGGCGTCGCGCGCCCCGCTGCCGTGCATCGCGAGGCACTGCCGCGCGCGGAGCCGGGCCAGTTGCAGGCCGCAGATCCAGTGGCGCAGCTCGTCGCGCACACCCTCCCCGCGCACCAGCCGCGCCTCGAACACTTCGGTCAGCCGCTCCGCCGCCGCCACGCGTCCCCGGATCGCCTCGAGCCGTTGCGCGGCATCGGGCGCCGTGAAGAGTTGGTTGAGGCTGCCGAGCCAGTCGCCGTAAAAGGGACGCTGGAAGCGCATCTGCTGCTCGTTAACGACATCGATGCCGCTGATCGTTTGTTGGATCAGGTCGAGGTCGTCGAGCATCGCCGGGTCGAGTCCGCCGAGCGACGCGCCCAGTGGCGCCAACGCCGTCGCACCAATGTCAGGGCGTGGCGAGCGCAGGGCGGGCCATGTGGTTTCCGGATGGCTCAGGCGCACAGCCCAACTGGTGACCATGTGGTCGACCGCCAGTTCCCCGGCCGCCGCCTCCGTCGCGCCCACGTTGAGCACGCTGCGCCGTGTCCGCGGGAGACAGTAGCTGTCGCCCCCCGAGCGCACGCCGCTGGCGACGACGACCACATAGCCCCTGGCCTTCAGAAAGTGCGCGCCATAAAAGGCGTTGGCGTGTCCCTTGGCGTCCACCAGAAAGGGCCGCAGGGGGTCGAGTTCGCCAGGCAGTTCCGCCAGCAGTTGCCGCGGTGTCATCTCCGCCGTGCCGCGGAACCCCCAGCAGTGTTCCAGGCGGGGGCCGCGCACGGCGGTGCGGTTGTAGAGCCAGTCGACGAAGTGGATATCCTTCGGTAGCGCGTCGAGCGTGGCGGGGTGGGCGAGAACCATGTCGGCCCAGAACTCGGTCTGCATGCCCAGGCCGGAGGCCGTTGCGTGCAGGTGCACCATGAAATCGGCCAGCAGTCCGGTCAGCGGGCGTCCCCGGCAGTGCGGGCAGATGCCGACATGCGGGCACTCGTCGCCGCCGAGGTGAATGCGCGGCGGGTGGTCGAAGACCTCGTACGCGTCGCGGACGAGGTCGGCGATGAAGGCGCGCGCTGCGGGCTTGGTGGGGCAGAGCATGTAGGTGTTGCCGGGCGACTCCGCCAGCCGGCGCAGCGGGGTGTCGGGCGCCAGCACGTGCTCCATGTGGCCCAGCGTCTGGATGAGCGGGTAGACCAGCAGGCCGAGCGAGCGGCCGTGGCGCACCAGTTCGCGCCACTGGTCGGCGGAGAGCGCGTCCGGCGCCGCGAACTCGGGATGCGAGGGGAAGATCAGCTTGTTGTCGATCTCGATGCAGACGCCGCCGTAGCCCGCGTCGCGCAGGCGCGCGAACCAGCGTTTCAGCCAGGAGACCTGGAACATGGCGACCTTCAGGTCAAGATGATAGATGCGCAAAGGTGTTGGCATGTTGTCGCTCCCGGTTACAGATGTGATGGGTTATGCAAGTACCATGCCACCAAGAGCGGGTCGCCGGCACAACGCCGGGTCGAAGCGATCAGGGAGTTGAAGCCCGCTGACGGCGTCACGGCGCCTGCATCGGGCTCTTGGCCCCTTGCTCATCGACGCGCACAAAGGTGATATGGGTGGCGAAGATGTCCTCGTCGTCGCCGGTCTCGAGCCGCCGACGGGTGACGGAGACCGAGTAGGTGACCGAGGTGGTGCCCGTTCGCTCGCGCACGACGTCGAAGCGCAGGACGTTGCCTCCCTGCGCGCCCTTGCGGAACGCGACGCGGTCGAGTCCGACCGTCACAAAGCGGTGGCCCGGAAAATCGAGGCTGGCCGCCATCCATCCGGCCTCGTCGATCCATTTGAGCAGGTTGCCGCCGAAGAGGAAGCCGTACTGGTTCAGGTGCTCGGGCAGCACCAGCTTGTAGGTGGTCATCACCGGCGTCTGTCGTTGCGTGCCCATAACATTCCCCGGAAGCGCGGTCTGTGGCAGGCGGCTGTTTCGCCGGAGGTGGCGTTCCAGCGGTGGCTGGAGCGGGCTTGGCTACTCGGCCTCGGCAGGAATCTCCGCCGCGCCGCTAGCTGCGTTGGTGACGGCGGGCGTGGTGGGCAGGGCGTCCAGCAGATTGCCGGCCGTGGCGCCGGGCTCGGTCGGCCGTGTTTTGGCGGCGGCGTCCATCTGGTCGAAAATCGAGCGGCTTTTGAACCCCTCGAAGCGGTCGATCACCCCCTGCAAATCGCGGGCCATCTCCTCCCAGGGCGTGCCGGCACGGGCAACGATCAGCCGATCAAGCACGTCGCGCGCCGCCGCCTTGTCGTTCTGGGCGGCCAGGCAGCGCGCCTGCCCCATGGCGGCCACTGGGTAGAGATAGTGGGTCGGATTGGCGTCGGCGAAGGACGCGTAGTCCCGCGCAGCCTCCGCAAAGGCCTGCTCGGCCTCACGCGTGGCCGCCAGGCCGACGCGGGCGGTGCCGGCCATCGGGTGCTGTCCGCTGCGTTTCAGGAACGTCTCGTACTGCCCGCGGGCCGCCGCGTAGTTGCCGGCGTTGTAATAGGCCTCGGCCAGGCGCAGGCGGATCAGGGGGCCGACGCGGGTGCCGCCGTACTGGCGTTCGAGGTTCTCCATCCCCTCGACGCTTTCGGTCGTCATGAGCGCGGCCGAGGCCAGGCCGGCCTGGTTCGTGCGGTAGCGCAGGTAGGCCATGACGCCCAGCGCGAGCACCAGCAGCACGGCGGCGGCCATGACCAACTGCCGGCCCTGCATGCGGTACCAGTCGTAGACCGGCAGCAGTTCCTCGGGCAGCTTCTCGGCCATGCCCCCGTCGGCGGGGGTGGGTGCGTTCTGGGTATCCGTGCTCATGGGCATCCTTGGTTAAAAAGCTTTGAATTCCAGCGCGGATACTTTTAAACTCTTTGTTCATGTATTTCAAGGCGCAAATTGAACCGGGCGCGCCCGGCGCGCGGCTGGCAGCCCTCCGGCCGGATCGGCAACGGGCTGTCGGCCGGGGCCGACCGGCAGCCGGATCGGATTGGTGAGGTGACATGCCGGGTTTCTTCGACCGACTCGTTTCACGCATCGACAAGATCGATCCCGAGAGCCTCCAGACGCAGATGCTGCGCCTGGCGCGGGAGCGCGGCCTGCTCGAGACCGTCTTCCAGTCGATCCAGGAGGGCGTCATGGTGCTCGACGCCGAAGGCCGCCTGAGCTACGGCAACCGCGCCGCCGAACGCCTGCTGGGTTTCGAGGCGGAGAAGCTCCGCGGCCATGCGATGGGCCGCTACCTGCGCGACCTCGACTGGGAGCACCTCGCCGGGCCGCAGGCCGACGCCGCCTGGTCGCACCTGCTGAGCCGCGAAATCGAGGTGACCTATCCCGAGCACCGCTTCCTCAGCATCTACGCCGTGCCGCTGCCCGACGAGGATGGCAAGGGGCAGGGGGTGTTGATCATCCTGCGAGACATCACCCGCGACCGCGCGCAGGAGGCCTCGCTGGTGGAAGGCGAGCGGCTCAACGCCATCAAGCTGCTCGCGGCGGGCGTCGCCCACGAGATCGGCAATCCGCTCAACGCCCTCAACATCCACCTCGAACTGCTCGCGCGCGAGATCGGCCCGCTACCGCGTGCCCAGCGCGAGCCGCTGGCGGAACTCGTCCAGATCGCCCGCAGCGAGGTCGGCCGCCTCGATGCGATCATCACCCAGTTCCTGCGCGCCCTGCGGCCCGCCAGGCCGCAGCTCGTGCTGGCCGACGCCGGCGCCCTCCTGCGCGAGACCCTCGACCTGATGCGGACCGACATCGAGAACCGGCGCATCGAGGTCGCCATCGCCAATGCCGAGGGCCTGCCCCCGATCCCGATCGACCCACCCCAGATCAAGCAGGTCTACTTCAACCTGATCAAGAACGCCCTCGAGGCCATGCCCGACGGCGGCACCATGGCGATCTCCTTCTCGGTCGGCGATGCCTACCTCACGCTCGACTTCCTCGACAGCGGCACCGGCATCGGCCCCGGCGACTTCAACCGCATCTTCGAGCCCTACCACACCACCAAGGCTTCGGGGCACGGCCTGGGACTCATGATCGTGCAGCGCATCGTGCAGGATCACGGCGGGCAGATCGAGGTCTCCAGCAAGCCGGATGCCGGCACCCGCTTCCGCATCCAGCTGCCGCTGGCCGAACGCCGCATCCGCAAGATCAAGGCGCCCAAGGAACCGCCCGGCGACCTGCGCGCCGAACCGATGGAGACTCCCTGACATGCCCATACCCGCCGACCGCCGTTTCGTCATCCTGATCGTGGATGACGACAAGCATACCCGCGAAGGTCTGCAGCGCGCCCTGCGCGCCCGCT
>CAZYRQ010000075.1:3637-8153 GCA_964649455.1 uncultured Lentisphaerales bacterium | reverse complement strand
CCTCGGCGCCGGGGGGCACATCGACGGCGATGACGGCGGTCAGGCCGGAGATTGTCCGGATGCCGGCAGGCACAACGGGAAGCGTTCCCGTTCCCGAGACGGCCATTGAAGCGGTACCGGCCGTGGCATCGCTGCCGAGTTCCAGCAGACCATCGTAGGCGAGCAAAGCCGTCGGCGCGAAAACGATGGACAGCGGGATCATCTCTCCAGCCGGCACCATGAAGGTCTGTTGAACCGCAGTGAAGGCTGATGGAAGGGTGACACTGGCGACGGAAAGCGTCTGGTTGCCGTCGTTCCAGACTTCAACCGTCCGGGAGGCGGGGGCGTTGGTGGGGACGGTGCCAAAGGCGAGGTTGCCGGAGAGGCGAATGACTCGGGACAGCGCCGCTTCATCGTCCACGATGGTGACGGTGGCAATCGCCGGTGAACCCAGGAATGCGCCGGCGGGGTTTGCCAGGTGTACCGTGAAGGCCTCGTTGTTCTCGAGAACGGCATCATCCAGTATCTCGATCAGAATGGACTTCGCGCCTGTCTGGCCATCGGCCCAGGTGAACGTGGATGGAGACGCGGCGAAGTCTTCATCGGATGTGGCGCTGCCGCCCTGCACTGTGTAGGTAACGCTGGCCGGACCGTAGCTGCCGGCGGCACGCTCAACTTTGAGGATGGCGACAGCGGCGTCTTCCGCCACGCTGTAGACCGTCTTCTGGAAACGGAAGACGCCACGCGGGATCGGGGCAAAGATCGCCACGAAGCCTATCCCGCCCTCGGGAACCGCGACATCACGCGTAGCCGACGGTACGCCATCGCTCCATTGAACAAACTGATAGTGATCGTCGGGGGTGGCGGTGAGCGACACCGCGGTGCCGGCAGCGTACCAACCCGCACCCGAGACGCTGCCGCCTTCGCCTGCATTAGCCGCCAGGAGATAACGCGCCTGCCAAAGCCAGGTCAGGGTGGCGTTGTTCGTGAGCGTCAAGAGAACGTTGGTCGGTGTCACCTGGGTGAAGGAATGGGCCGAGGCGGTGGCGCCGGTGCAGACGTATTGCGTCCAACCGAACACGGACGGGGAGTTGGTCACCCCGAGCCCAAGCACGGTCCCGAAATCAGCGTCAGAGTGACCGGTATGCCATGTCGCCGGATTCTCGATTGTGAGAACGGCGCGTTGTGCGATATTGGCAATGAACGGCATGCGGCCTGCCACGCTGCCACGCCGCCTTCGGGCCTTCGGGAACCGGCCTTCGGGCCTTCGGGAACCCGATCCTGGCAATGGACATCGGAACGCCGCCGCTGTATACTCGCTGCACAAATGCGGTCACCGCTAGCCAGCGGGGCACCCATGGCTAACGAACCACTATAGGAACCAGCACGATGTTCGAGCAGGCGTTCAGGAATATCGACGATGTACTCTGGAAAGAGGCTGGCTGCACCACCGAGCTGGACTACACCGAGCAAACCTCGTGGCTCCTGTTCCTGAAGTACCTTGACGGGCTGGAGCAGGATCGCGCCGATGAAGCCGCCTTGGAAGGCAGACGCTACACCTACATCCTCGACAAGCCCTACCGCTGGGATACCTGGGCCGCCCCAAAGGGCAGGGACGGCAAACTGGACCACAACGCCGCTCTGACGGGCGACGACCTCCGCGATTTCGTGAACCAGAAGCTGTTTCCCTACCTCCACGGCTTCACGCAGAGGGCGAGCGGTCCGGACACCATCGAATACAAGATCGGGCAGATTTTCGAGGAAATCAAGAACAAGATCCAGAGCGGCTACAACCTCCGGGAGATCATCGACCAGATCGACGGGTTGAGGTTCCGATCCCAGACCGAGAAGCACGAACTGTCCGCCCTCTACGAGGAGAAGATCAAGCGGATGGGCAATGCAGGCAGGAACGGCGGCGAATACTACACTCCACGTCCCCTGATCCGTGCCATCGTGCGGGTTGTCCAGCCCAGGATCGGCGAGAGCATCTATGACGGGGCTTGCGGATCGGCAGGGTTCTTGTGCGAGGCGTTCGAGTATCTGACGGCGAAGGGCAAGCTCACGACCCGTGACCTGACCACGCTCCAGACGGCGACCTTCTACGGCAAGGAGAAGAAGTCGCTGGCGTATGTCATCGCCATCATGAACCTGATCCTGCACGGGATCGAAGCCCCGAACATCCTGCACACGAACACGCTCACCGAGAACCTCGCCGATGTCCAGGAGAAGGACCGCTTCGATGTCATCCTCGCCAATCCCCCCTTCGGCGGCAAGGAGCGGGCGGAGGTGCAGCAGAACTTCCCGATCCGCACGGGCGAGACGGCGTTCCTGTTCCTCCAGCACTTCATCAAGATGCTGAAGGCGGGCGGACGGGCGGGCGTGGTCATCAAGAACACCTTTCTCTCCAACACCGACAACGCCTCGACCAGTCTGCGGAAGCTCCTGCTGGAGTCCTGCAACCTGCACACGGTTCTGGACTGTCCCGGCGGCACCTTCCAGGGGGCGGGCGTCAAAACCGTGGTGCTCTTCTTCGAGAAGGGCGCGAAGACCCGCAAAGTCTGGTTCTACCAGCTCGACCCCGGCCGCAACATGGGCAAGACCAACCCGCTCAACGATGCCGACCTTGCCGAGTTCATCGAGCTTCAGAAGACCCAGGCCGACTCGCCCAAAAGCTGGAGCGTGGACGCGGCCGCCATCGACCCCAAAACCTTCGACCTCTCCGTCAAGAACCCCAACGGCGGCGAAGTGATCGCGCACCGCACCCCGCAGGAGATCATGACTGAAATCGCCGCGCTGGATAAAGAAAGCGCGGAGGTGCTGGAGAAGATTCGAGGTCTGCTCGGTAACAAGGAGAATGCCCGATGAGCGAACTGGCGGGAAATGACTACGCTGGCTTTCTTGTCGAGATCAAGACTCGCATCCGGCATGCGCAATGCCAGGCGTTGCGGGCGGTCAACAAGGAGTTGCTGGCGCTCTACTGGGACATCGGCGAATCCATTCACCGCAAGCAAGAGGCACTTGGCTGGGGCCGGTCCGTGGTGGAGACGCTGGCTGGCGACCTCCAGGCGGAGTTCCCGGGGCGCAATGGCTTCTCGGCCCAGAACCTCTGGTACATGCGCCAGTTCTACGCCGAGTATCGGGACCAGCCAAATCTCCAACCGCTGGTTGGAGAAATCAGTTGGGCGAAGAATCTGGTCATCATGTCCCGCTGTAAAGATTTGCTGGAAAGGGAATTCTACCTCCGCGCCACGGCCCGCTTCGGCTGGACCAAGGCCGTGCTCCAGCACCAGATCGACAACAAGAGCTACGAGAAATACCTGCTCAACCAGACCAACTTCGATGCGACCCTGCCCGCGGAAATCAAGGCGCAGGCGGCGCTGGCGGTCAAGGATCACTACACCTTCGATTTTCTCGATCTGGCCGAGGAGCACTCCGAGCGCGAATTGGAGCGGTCCCTGGTCAACAACATCCGCCGTTTTCTCGCCGAAATGGGCGGCGCCTTCACCTTTGTCGGCAACCAGCACCGCCTGGAGGTCGGCGGACAGGAATACTTCATCGACCTCCTGCTGTTCCACCGCCGCCTCCGCTGCCTGGTGGCGATCGAGCTGAAGATCGGCAGTTTCGAGCCGGAACACAAGGGCAAGATGGAGTTCTACCTCGAAGCCCTCGACACGCAGGAGCGCATCGACGGCGAAAACCCGCCCATCGGCATCATCATCTGCCGCGACAAAAACAAAACCGTGGTCGAATATGCCCTCCGCACCGCGGGCCGCCCCATCGGCGTCGCCACCTACACGGTCGTCCCCCAACTGCCCGAAACCTACCGCGACCAGCTCCCCAGCCCCGAAGCCATCGCCGAACGCCTCCGCCTGTGGGCCGCCGAGAGCGCCCAACAGGCCGCCGCTGACCAGGCGGAGGGGGTGGGATGAAGAAGGGATGGCAGATAAAGACGTTGGGCGAAGTGTGCGACGTGATGAACGGCGGCACACCCAAGACCGCCGTGCCCGAATACTGGGACGGCCAGCACCTCTGGATTACGCCTGCCGAAATGGGAAAACGACTCAGCCCGTATGCAGATGACACAGAGCGCAAGATTACCGACGCGGGACTTCGAAACAGTTCAGCGCGAATGCTCCCACCGCACTCGATAATTCTCTCGTCACGAGCGCCAATCGGCCACTTGGTCATCAACACCAAGCCGATGGCGACGAACCAAGGCTGCAAAGGTCTGATTCCTCGAAGCCAACTGCATCACAAATACTTGTACTACTACCTGAACAGCATTGTTGATCTGCTGAACTCACTTGGAACGGGCGCGACCTTCAAAGAGCTGTCGGGCGGTAAGCTCAAGGAAGTCGAGATACCGCTTCCCCCCCTCCCCGAACAGCGGCGGATCGTCGGTCTGCTCGACGAAGCGTTTGCGGGCCTCGCCACCGCCAAAGCCAACGCCGAAAAGAACATCCAAAACGCCCGCGCCCTCTTCGAGAGCCACCTGAACGCCGTGTTCAGCCAGCGGGGCGAGGGGTGGGTGGAGAAG
>CAZYRQ010000075.1:0-3537 GCA_964649455.1 uncultured Lentisphaerales bacterium | reverse complement strand
TGACCTTGCTGACCGCGATGACCGCATTGACCGGATGGCGCCTCGCGGTGCTGGAGGCGTTGAATAAATCGCGGCTGCACCAGGCATTTGAGGGGGAGTTGTGAGAGGATGGCCGCATTGACAAGACTGACCGGATTGACGCGATTGACTCCGATGACAACTGGGTCAACGCGGTCAATCCGGTCAATCCGGTCACACAACCACAGAGGAGTTTGCCATGGCTGAACTGTTCGACAAGAGCGGCGGTTTCCGCAAGTTGCACTCCTTCACGCTCGCCACGATCGCCCAACTCGAGACCCTCCGCTTCTGCCGCCGCTTCATCACGCACGACATCCGCGAGGCGGGGCAGAAGTTCTACGACCCCAAGGGCCGCCAGTACGACCAGATGACGCAGGCAGCGCGCAGCGGGCGGCAGAACATCATCGAGGGCTCGGAACGTTCCGCGACGTCCAAGGACACGGAGATGAAACTCACCGACGTGGCGCGGGCGAGCCTGAGCGAACTGCGCGGGGACTACGAGATCTGGATCCTGGACCGGGAGCAGGTTCCGTGGTCGGTGCACACGCCCGAGGCCAGGGCCATCAACGCGATCTCGCTCGACCCGGCGCCGTTCCACGACGACATGGTCCACGAGTCCGCCAAGCACGCGCTGGAGCAGCGCAGGAAATACGCCCGCTGGCTCGACAGCGACGACGACGTCGTGGTGGCCAACGCGATGCTGATCATCATCGGCCGCGCCATGAACATGCTCAACCGGCAGATCGAGGCGCAGGGCGCCGCCTTCGAGAAGGGCGGCGGCTTCAGCGAGCGGCTCACGACCGTGCGCGTCGAGGCACGCGCGTCGGCCCAGGGGCCGGCGCCGGTCTGCCCGCAGTGCGGCCAGGCCATGCGTCGCCGCAAGTCGGCGCGAGGCGAGTTCTGGGGCTGCGTCGGCTACCCCGCCTGCAAGGGAACGCGGCCGGAGGAGACGCCAAACCCGGACTGACCCGATTGACGGCGTTGACACCTTTGTCAATACTGTCAATCACGTCAACACACCTCCATGAACGAAGCCGAGACCAGAGCCGAACGGATCGACCCCGCCCTCCAGGCGGCTGGCTGGGGCGTCGTCGAAGGCTCCAGAATCCTGCGTGAGTATCCCATCACGCCTGGGCGCATCGAAGGTCACAACCGCCGGGGCAAGGCTCTCACCGCCGACTATGTCCTCGTCTACTGCAACCGCAAGCTCGCCGTCATCGAAGCCAAAGCCGACGAGAAGCCCCTGACTGAGGGCGTCGGGCAATCCAAGAACTACTCCGGCAAGATGGCAGTCCGCTTCGCCTATGCCACCAACGGCAGGGGCATCTACGCCATCGATATGGAGACGGGCAAGGAAGGCGAGACCGACCGCTACCCGACCCCTGACGAACTCTGGGCGATGACCTTCGCCGAGCAGAACGCCTGGCGCGACCGCTTCGCCGCCGTCCCCTTCGAGGACAAGGGCGGCTCGCACCCGAGCCGCTACTACCAGGACATCGCCGTCGAACGGGTGATTGAAGCCATCGCGGAGAACAAGCCGCGCATCCTCCTGACCCTCGCCACGGGCACAGGCAAGACCTTCATCGCCTTCCAGGTCGCCTGGAAGCTGTTCCACAGCCGCTGGAACCTCGGCCGGGAGCCGTCCCGCCGCCCCCGCATCCTGTTTCTTGCCGACCGCAACATCCTCGCCAACCAGGCCTACAACGCCTTCTCCGCCTTCCCCGAGGATGCGATGGTGCGGATCGCCCCCGGCGACATCCGCAGGAAGGGCAGGGTGCCGAAGAACGGAAGCCTGTTCTTCACCATCTTCCAGACCTTCATGAGCGGGCAGTCCGCCGACGGGACGCCCACGCCCTACTTCGGCGAGTATCCCCCCGACTTCTTCGACTTCATCGTCATCGACGAGTGCCACCGGGGCGGTGCCAACGACGAGAGCAACTGGCGGGGCATCCTGGACTACTTCGCCCCTGCCGTGCAGCTCGGGTTGACCGCCACGCCCAAGCGCAGGGACAACGTCGACACCTACTCTTACTTCGGCGATCCCGTCTACATCTACTCGCTCAAGGAGGGCATAAACGACGGCTTCCTGACACCCTTCAAGGTGAAGCAGATCGCCACGACGCTGGACGAGTATGTCTACACGCCCGACGACCAGGTGGTCGAGGGCGAGATCGAGACGGGCAGACGCTACACCGAGACCGACTTCAACAAGATCATCGAGATCAGGGAGCGGGAATGGAAGCGGGTGGCGATCTTCATGGAGCAGATCGCCCAGAACGAGAAGACGCTGGTGTTCTGCGCTACGCAGGATCATGCCCTTGCCGTCCGCGACCTCATCAACCAGATGAAGACCAGCAAAGACCCGAACTACTGCCAGCGGGTCACTGCCAACGACGGCGAGCTTGGCGAACAGCACCTGCGGGACTTCCAGGACAACGAGAAGTCCATCCCGACCATCCTGACCACCTCACAGAAGTTGGCGACGGGGGTAGATGCCCGGAACATCCGCAACATCGTGCTGATGCGTCCGATCAACTCGATCATCGAGTTCAAGCAGATCATCGGGCGTGGAACACGGCTCTACGACGGCAAGGACTACTTCACGATCTACGACTTTGTGAAGGCGCACCACCACTTCAGCGACCCCGAATGGGACGGGGAACCTATCGAGCCGGAACCCCCGACACCCCGGCCGCCCGCTCCGCCGCCCGAGGTCCAGTCTCCGCGGGAAGTCTATCCCAAACGCCCGAAAACCAAGGTCAGGCTGGCGGACGGCAAGGAACGCAACATCCAGCACATGATGTCCACGACCTTCTGGCACCCCGACGGCACGCCGATGTCCGCCCAGCAGTTCATGGAGATGCTGTTCGGGAAGTTGCCGGAGTTCTTCAAAGACGAGGCGGAACTGCGGGCGATCTGGAGCGTTCCCGACACCCGCAGGAAACTGCTCCAGGGGCTTGCCGAGCACGGGTTCGGGAGCGGGCAACTGGCGGAGATGCAGAAGATCATCGACGCCGAGAAGAGCGACATCTTCGATGTGCTGGCACATGTCGCCTACGCCGTGCCGCCCCTGACCCGGGAAGTCCGTGCCGACAACGCCCGGGGCTGCATCAACACCCGGTTCGGCGCCAAACAGAAGGCGTTCCTCGATTTCGTTCTGGAGCACTATGTCACGGTGGGCGTCGAGGAACTCGACCAGGAGAAACTGACGCCCTTGCTGCGGCTGCGGTATCACGACTCGATTGCGGACGCCATCGCCGACCTGGGAAAGCCTGTGGAAATCGGGGCGATGTTCGCCAGTTTCCAGAAGTATTTGTATCAGCCGACGGCTGTAGCATAGGAGCGACCGCCACGGTGCAGGTCGACCTTGCCGTCCATTTAATGGAGGACTGCGGGATCGATGTCTACGCCACCGCACGGAACAACGGCTACCTGATCGAGGTCGTCCGGGACGACCGATGCCCCCAGAACTACTACGGGCTTGTGCTGCTCGGCTAGCGCAACCTGCGGATCCGCACC
>CAZYRQ010000074.1:0-8158 GCA_964649455.1 uncultured Lentisphaerales bacterium | reverse complement strand
GGACACCTTGTCCGGGTGCCAGAACTTGACGCGCCCAGCCGGGAAGCAGACGGCGCAGGCCACCTCAAGAAGCATCTGGAACCAGCGCGTCTCGGTGGCGTTGTTGACGAGCACGACGGCCTCGGTCACGTCGCCGGCGCGGCAGTGCGCGGCCAGTTTCCCGCAGAACTGCTGGATCAGCGGCTGAGCGTAGGGTGGATTCATGAAGACGCGGCCGGCCCAGGGCTTCGATAGGCCGTTCTCGGTGGCCGTGTGGAAGCGGGCCGCGCCCACGACGGCGTTGGCCTCGGGGCTGGAGGCGGGGTCGAGATCGATGCCGCCCATGACGGCCCTCGCGCGCCGGATGTAGTCCTCGGGGGTGTACCACTCGTTGTCGCCGCCGTTCTGGGCGACGTGGGGACTGGTAAGCACCTGCCTGGCCTGATCGAGTTTATCCGGCGACGGCGCGTGACCCAGTGCCTTTGCCGCCAGCACGACCGCTTCGCGGGTGGCCGCCAGTTTGCCGGCCGCGACATCGCGCTCGATGCCCAGCCTGTCAACGGCTCCGGCGAATGCGCCGTCGCGCCTGATTGTGCGCTCAGGAACCCCAAGCTCCTCCGAGAGTTGCCGGCCTGTCTTCAAGTGGCCAAAGTGGCCACTTGATCCATTTGCCCGTCGGTCACCGCCATGCTGAAGCTTCAGCCGGTTGTACCGCCGCCCGCGCACGAGGCTCATCTGGTCGGAAGTCAGGTTGCGCCGGGCGAGTTGGTTGGCGTCGATCCAGTCGGCGGCCGCCTCCCGGTCGGCGAAGCTCATCTCGTGTATCCCGTAGCCGATGCCGTGGCGGTCGCAGATCCGCTTACGGTGGTGGCCATCGAGCAGGATGCCGCGTTCGCCCCAGACGATCAGCGGCGAGATGCAGCCGTCGCGCAAGAGGCTGGCCTCCAAGTCGGCCAGCTCCCTGTCGGCCAGAGGCGGGATCAGATCCCGGAATTCCGGATCAACGATGATGACGCGGGGTTCCATGTCGGCTCCTAAAAAAAGGCGCTTTACGAGCATAAAGCGGGACACAAAGGTTGCCGCGCCGATCCCTTCGGTCGCGACCGTATCACCCACCGTGGCTGTCGATCTATGGCCTCATACCTGTTATATACCCCGGCGCGAGGCAACATGACGGTGACAAGACGAATTTCGCGAAAATCGGCACGCATCTAGAACCTGTTGATCGGAAATAGTGTGCTGTCCAGTGGCGGATCGCCTCCTGTCCGCTGTCTCATCTCTTCGCTCTTCGCGCTTCCGTCCTTGCCACCCGTCGTCCTTCGCGCTATCTTTCCCCTGTTCATGCAAGCGCCCGTCCGCACCCGCCGCCCAGATAATATCTGCTGCAATATGACTATCGCCGCATTCATCGCCAAATGGCGCAAGGTTGAACTGAAGGAGCGGTCTGCCGCGCAGGAGCATTTCCTCGACCTATGCCGCGTCTTCGACCACCCCACGCCCGCGTTTGCCGATCCTACCGGTGAAACCTTCTGCTTCGAGAAGGGCGCGGCCAAGCACGGCGGCGGCGACGGTTTCGCCGATGTGTGGAAACGCGGCTTCTGGGGCTTCGAATACAAGGGACGCCACAAGGACCTCGACGCCGCCTACGACCAGCTTCTGCGTTACCGCAGCGCCTTGGAAAATCCGCCCCTGCTGCTGGTCTGCGACCTGGACCGCATCGTCATCCACACGAACTTCACCGGCACCGTTGAAGTCACCTACGACATCTCCCTGGAATCCCTGGCCGAACCCCGCAGCATCGAAATCATGCGCGCGGTCTTCCACAACCCGGCATCCCTCCGTCCCGGGCGCACCAGTGTTGCCGTGACGCAGGATGCCGCCCGCCACTTCGGCGACATCGCCGCCGCCTTGCGGGAACGCGGCATCGACCCAGCCGCCGTCGCCCACTTCCTCGACCGGATCGTCTTCTGCCTCTTTGCCGAAGACACCGGCCTGCTGCCTGCCATGGTCTTCACCCGCATCGTGACGGCATCCGGCGGCGATGCCGCCCGTACCGTCAAACTGCTGGGACAGCTTTTCGACGCCATGGCCACGGGTGGCGACTTCGGCACCGACCCGATCCGGCATTTCAACGGCAACCTGTTCGAAGACCGTACCGTCATTGACCTGACTTCAGCCGACGTGAAGCGCCTCGCCGCCACCGCCTCCCTCGACTGGAGCGCCGTCGATCCCTCGATTTTCGGCACCCTCTTCGAACGCGGCCTCGACCCCGCCAAACGCGCTCAGCTCGGCGCCCACTTCACCGGGCGCGAGGACATCGAACTCGTCGTCGACGCCGTGGTCATGATTCCGCTGCGGCACGAGTGGGAAGAGACCAAGGGCGTCATTGAAAGCCTGCTGGCGACCGGACGCAAGCAACCGGCCGACGCCAAGGAGCAGCGAAAGCCGTTGAGCGCCACCGCCCTCAAGAAGGCGCGGGGCGAGGCCGATAGCATCCTGCACCAGTTCCTGACCCGGTTGCGCGAAGTCAAAATCCTCGATCCCGCTTGCGGCTCCGGGAACTTCCTCTATGTCGCTTTGCTCCGCCTCAAAGACCTCGAAAAGGAAGTCATCCTCTTCGGCGCCGACAACGGCCTCGGCGCCTTCCTCCCCGCCTGCGGCCCCTGGCAGCTCTATGGCATCGAACTCAATCCCTACGCTCACGACCTCGCCCAGATGACCGTCTGGATCGGCTGGCTACAGTGGATTCGCGCCAACGGGTTCGGCTTCCCCGCCGACCCCGTCCTCCGCTCCCTCTCCGGAAACATCCGCCTCATGGACGCCATTCTCGCCGAAGACGGAGAACCCGATTGGCCCGCCGTCGACTTCATCATCGGCAACCCGCCCTTTCTGGGTGATAAAATGATGCGCCGGGAACTGGGCGACGCCTACGTTGACCAACTCCGCGCACTCTACGCCGACCGCATCCCCGGCCAGTCCGACCTCTGCTGCTACTGGTTCGAAAAGGCCCGCGCCCAAATCGCCGCCGGCAAGTGCCAACGCGCCGGTCTGCTCGCCACGCAGGGCATCCGCGGTGGCGCCAACCGTGAGGTGCTCAAACGGATCAAGAAGAGCGGCGACATCTTCTGGGCTGAAAGCGACCGACCGTGGATTCTGGACGGCGCCAATGTCCATGTCAGCATGGTCGGGTTTGATGACGGCGGAGAGAAAACCCTTAACCTTGACGGAGAGCGGGTTCAGACGATCAACGCCAATTTGACCGCAAGCGCCGACCGGGGATGCGCGAAACCGCTTTCCGCAAACGCGGCACTCTCTTTCATCGGCGCATCGATGCACGGTCCGTTTCCTGTCACCGAAGATGTCGCCCTCGAATTGCTCCATTCACCCAATCCCGACGGACGACCGAATAGCGACGTTGTGCGGCCATGGGTAAATGGCATGTCAATCACCCGACGTGAAATAGGTCTTTGGATTGTTGACTATCCGCCGCACCTGCCCGTTGAGGATGCTGCTCTCTATGCCGAACCGTTCAATCACGTCAGCAGCGTTGTCAAACCCATCCGCGATAAAAACCGACGCGCCATGCGCGCGCGGAACTGGTGGATTCTTGGCGATCCACAGAAAGCCATGCGCGAGGCCGTTGCACCACTACCGCGCTATATCGGAACGGCGCGAATCGCCAAGTTCAAACTATTTACGTGGTTTGGGCTAGAAGTCCTGCCAACGGACCAAGTGGTCGTCTTTGCCCGTCCCGATGATCTTTTTTTTGGCGTGCTGCACTCCCGGTTTCATGCGGTCTGGGCGGTGGCACAAGGAACGCAATTGCGGGAGCGGGAAAGCGGATCCCGTTACACGCCTTCGACGTGTTTCTATACGTTTCCATTTCCGGCAGGTGTTCTCGATGCCAAGTCTGACTTGCCTGAAAACCTCGCGACCATCGCTCAGGCTGCGAAGAAACTGAACGAACTGCGCGAGAACTGGCTGAACCCTCCCGAATGGACGCGCACCGAGACGCTGGAGTTTCCCGGCACCGTCGGCGGCCCCTGGAATCGCTACATTGATCCCGCCACCATCCAACCTCCGCGCCTCAGCGCGGGAGGATTCTCAATCGGCACCGTGCACTATCCGCGCCTTGTGCCACGTGACGCCGCGTGCGCCGCCCGTCTGAAAGACCGCACCCTCACCAAGCTCTACAACGCCCGTCCCGCCTGGCTGGCCAACTGTCATGCCGCCCTTGATGCCGCCGTCGCCGCCGCCTATGGCTGGCCCGCCGACCTCACCGACGAGGCGATCCTGGAACGCCTGCTGGAACTGAATCTTTTGTATGCACTGTGCAACGTGACACCATTCACGACGGAAAGGATAAGAAATGAGTAGGGGGCACGGTGAGCGATGGGAAGCTCTACTCGGGACGCTGGATGGCGTTACGGATCGTTTACGCCGGATGGTCCCCGTGGCAGAGATTCTGCCAAGAAGCGATTTGCAGACAGCGTGGCGTCAAGACAACCCCGGGGCCGCCGATTACAGTATTCTCGCCTGGCCGAAGGAACGTTTGCGCCTGGCTGCGGTATTGCGCCACAATCCAGTCGAGCAGACCGACATAGTCGTATCCGCTTTTCCCCTGCTGGACGCCGAGGATACGCCACGGATGGAACTGCGCGACATTATCCCAGACAACGACCACGGCGAGGCCGAACTGGTCATGCTATTTCGCGACGGACGAGTCATCACTGTGTTTGACCCCCTTTTCGTTCTGCACCGCCAGGACTTGCAGAAGGGGCGGCAATACGCCGTCGCTCTGAGCGGGCTGGCCTACATGATCAAGAAAGCCGAGCGGTCCTTCACGGTTACGGACGGTCCCAGGCTCGATGAAGAGCGGCGGCGGGTGGCCGCTAAGAATCCCAAGGCGGATGTGTCGTCCATTAATTCCGTAGATGTCTCGCTTGAGCACACGCGCTGCCTGAACTCATGCGACGATGAGGAAAGCGACGCGGAGTTCTTTATGAAGGCAGCGGAGGTGAGTTGGTTCATCATGGACGACATCCCCGTCTGTCGCATGGTGGGCCTGGTTACCCATCAGCAGAACGGCAAGCCAATCCGATTGGCCGTATATGCCTCGAAACACGTTCTTCAAGGGTATGATCCCGCTCAAGGCGATCTGCTCAACGGTGTGATCTGGCTCCAAGGTATTCCCCTACGCCGTATGAGGCAGACGGAATGCTGGGCTGATCGAGTTCTTCCCGGATCCCCCGAGGCATTTTTCGCAGCCCGAAGACTGGGAGAGGCAGCCGAGGCCAAGTTCCCGGACGCACATCCGGGTGAACTGGCCTTTGTCAGCGCTTTGTGCCAGACCGAGTGGGCAATCGAACCTGCTGCCAACAAGGAACCGTTAGAAGGAGGTGTTTGTCTGTCAATGCGACATGACGACCGCGAAATACGGGTTTGGGTGCGAGCTTTTCTCCAAGGTGTGGAGCCGGACTGTACATTTACGCGAGAGGAAGAACAACACCTGGCTCCGACCGGCTTGCCATGCGCCTTCGTGACCGTGAAATGCGAAGATGCGGGAACGTACCTGCGCCTTTCGTACACCGGTCACGAGACCCTCGAAGCTCAGACAGGAGACTTACGCCTTCTCGTTTACAGCAGAAAACCGGGTACTACGGGTGCCGAAGCAACGGATGAACAGGAAGAGGGCTAACCATGAAAAGCGCAAATCGGGAACTCTTTGCACGGTTCGGACGGCTCGATACCTGGATTGTCGGCATTCAGTACTACGATGGTGCCGAGGGGCTGGACTCCCCGGAGGTCTTTTTCGACCGGGAACCGGACAACCCGTTCGACGCGAATGCCGTTGCGGTCTACACGCGGGGCGGCAAGCAAATCGGCCACCTGCCGCGCTACGATGCGGAATACTTCTCGCCCCTGATTGTTGACGGCGTGATCGCGCTCAAGGGGCAGGCCGGTGAATCGGAACGCGGCGACCGGCTCCCGCTGGCGCTGGAAGTCTACGCCACGTCGAAAGTGTCGGAAATCCTCGTGCGGGACACGCGCAACGACTGGCGGGCGATCTACCACAACCTGTTCATCGACCTATGGGAACGGCTGGGCGAGTACTCTTCCGCCACGCTGGAAGCGTTCCGCAACCGCTTTCGTCCGCTGGCGCACGAGCAAGCCCTATACCCGAAGACGCAATTCCTCTATCGGATGCTCAAGGCCCACATCGCGGACTTGGAGAGGCAGGAGGCGACCCGACTCCGGGAGCGAGTGCTTGCCGCCATCGCGGGCATGAACTTCGGCCGCGTCACCGGCTGGCCCGAGATGACCGTCATTCCCATTGACGCGGACGGTTCACCGGTTACTCAGCCTGCCGCCGCCGCCACCAGCCCCGCCTTGGTGTGGTATCAGATGATCCTTGCTGGCGTAGAAAAAGCCATGCGGGAAAAGGGCAACTCGGACGGCGTCGACCGTACGGCAGAGGAAGTCAAGACGGCGATCCTCGACGCGCTTGCCAAGGCCGCCTGTTCAATGCCCGGAACCGAAGAGGAATCCGGCGGAACTCGCATTGACATTGGCGCAGGCGCGTACGCCGGAAACGCACTCTATCGTGGCGCGGCCCTTGCCAGGCTGAGCATTCACGAAGCCGATCCCGAGATTGTCTACGACAAGCCAAAGCCGGCCTGCCAGCCCAAGCGGCTGAACGCCGGGAACTGACACGCCTACTTTTCGGCAAGAGATGAAGTTGCGTAGCGTACGAAGGCCGAACGGGATGCGGCCCGGCAGCGATTTCGTCGCGGGGCTTGAGACCGGCCAGGTCGCGGGTAATGGCACGACCCGCAAGGCTGCCGACGGACCAGGAGGAAAGGCGTCCGGCGGCTTCATAGTGGTTGGTCGCAACGATTCCGCCGGGGGATGTCCCGCCGGTGGGCTTGCCCGCGCCGTCCCAGGCAAAGGCCCAGGTGTGGCCAAGCCAGTCGGAGACGGCGACCAAGCGACCGTCGGGATCGTAGGCGCGGGTGATGCTCTTGCCGGGGGCATAGACCAGGTTGGTGACTAGGCCGCCGACATCGCGGGCGAAGGTGGTAATGAAGGTGGCGTTGGCGAGGGTCGTCGTTGCGGTGGTAAGCCGGTCCATCGCGTCGTAGCCGAACGTGAGGGTCGCGGTCTCGTTGGAGGCGGTCAGCAGGTTGCCGACGGCGTCGTGGGAGAATGCATCCGCAGATTGCGCAGATCGGGAGACCAGCCGGTTGAGTTCGTCGTAGGCGTAGTGGACCGTGTTGCCCGCGCCGTCGGTGCGGTTTGTCAGGTTTCCGGCAGGATCGTAGAGGTTGGCGAAGACCTGATGGCCGAGGGCGTTCGTGGCGGCGACGAGGCGGCCCAGAGCGTCGTAGGCCATCCGGTAGACGCGCCCTTCGGCGTTGGTGTGGGCGGTCCAGTTGCCGAGGCCATCGTACCCGAAGGCGTCCGTTGCACCGGAGGGTCGTATTGCGGCGGTGCGGCTTTGGAAAATGGAGAAATGCGTAAGTGTATTGTAGTTGGAGTGCTGCGGGACATGAGCCAACAAAGAATAGGCCATACCGGTCAAGAAAACCAGCAATAGCATCCTTGTCAAACGGCTGAATGTGCGATGCATCAGGTTTGCAGACATTCCCACTTGAAATCACTTCGTGAAGATGGCAATAAGAACATAGAGTGCACTAATTCCTAGAAGGACGAAACCTACCTTCCGAACGAGATTTACTTTCTCAAGTGCGCCCCCTCGCATCACAAAGAGGCGCGGAAAGATACAAGCCAAGAGACCAAATCCGGCCGGAATGAGTGCGTCAAGTATGTTTGCTAGATTGCGATTCATGGCCTTTGCTCTTTCGTTTACCAACCAGCAGTGCAATGAACATAGGGAGACCGCCCAAGTCAAACAAAAGCGGAACCAAGAACAGTATAGACAGCGCTTGATGCGCGACAATCCATCCGAGTAGGACCAGTAACGACCCCACCAACGGAATCATCGTGCCGCTTCTCCTCTTGCACCACCATTGCGCAGCAATAAAGAAGTTGCCCAGAATGACAAGATAGCCGGAGGCAAGCAGTGTTGCGCCAGATATGACGATAAGGTTCATTGTCATGGGTTGTAGATGCGTTGACCAAGCAGTCCTTTGACTGGGCCCAACACCCCTTCAGGTGT
>CAZYRQ010000073.1:0-8163 GCA_964649455.1 uncultured Lentisphaerales bacterium | reverse complement strand
GGAACGAGACCTCCATCTGCGCCGTGAAGACCTGGTACTCCGCCAGGGTCTCGAGCGCCACGCGGCCCGCCGTCTCCTCCAGCAGCCGCTCGACCCGCTTCACCGACTGTTCGTACTGGCGCACGTCGGCGTCGGCATAGAGCCAGACGGCGTAGCGCGCCAGCGCCTCGCGCGCCATGGTCTCGGCGACTGCGCGCGTGCGCGCGGCCGCCGCGCCGGCGGCCGCCTCGAACGCGGCCTGTCCCAGACGCTGAATGCGGAACCCGCGGTCGCGGAGCAGCGGGATCTCCATCCGCAGACCCGCCACGCTCTGCCCCAGATCCTCGAATCCGTCCGCGTCGAAGAGGTAGCGCTGGCTGGCGCCGGCCCCCAGCGTCGCGCCGGCGCGCAGGGGCATGAGAATGCCGGCCTGCAGGCTGGCGGCTTCGCCGGTCAGACGGGGAACGAGCGACGACTCGGGCGCGGCGGAGGGGCCCCGCGAGCCGCCCGTGGAGAGCGCGAGCCGCGGCTGGTAGAAGCCCTCGTTGGCGTCGGCGCGTCCGCGCTCCGCCGCTTCGCGGGCGCGCGCGGCCGCCAGTTGCGGGTTGTTGGTTTGAACGGTCGCCAGCACCGACACGGCTCCCTCGGGAAGCCATGCCTGTCCTTGTCCATGCGCCAGCCGTGCCGTTATGCAGCAGAAGGTTGCCATCCGGAAGATGGCAATGGTCAGTGATCTCATGTGTCGCTACACTAGGTCGAAAACAGGCAGTAGCTTGTCGGAATTGCGGGAAAACTACAAGCACAAACGGCGACACCCAGGGCACGCAGCGGATGACAGATGCCCCCCGGCACCGGATAATCCGGACATGGCCCACGGACGGCGGCCAGGCACCCCGCTGCGGACGGAACCCCCGTCCGAGCGACCCCTGAACCGCCGGGGATTCCCTTCCCTCGAATGACCGGTGTTGACATGAACCCATCCACACGCCCTTTCCTCCTCCCGCTCCTGCGCCTGGCCGCCGCGCTTCCGCTCCGTGCGCAGACCAACGTGTTGGACAGGCCCGCACGCTTCCCGCGGCATGCCCAGTTGGCGCAGGCCTTCCGGATCCAGCTGCGTCAGGGCGATTTCGCCGCCCTGGAGCGCCTCTGCCGGGAGGGCGTCGACCTGCTGCCGGAGGATCCCACCTGGCGCTACAACCTCGCCTGCATACTCGCCCGCCAGTCGCGGCCGCAGGAGGCGCCGGACGCTATACCGACCCCGTCCTCTCGCTGCCCAAGCAGTGGATGGATCTATACCTATACGACGCCCAAAACCGCCCCACCGGCTGGACGCGTGTGCGCGGCGACATGTCGCAGGGCTTCACACAGGACGGCGCGCGCATCCTTTCGCGCGACGCGCACAGCCGCGCCCTGACGGCGCGCATCGTCTCCTACCTGCGGCGCGAGAGCCGCGACGACGCGGGCCATCCCACGCTGGAACTCGTGCAGACCGATACCGACCGCTTGCGCCGCTACCGCTACACGTCCGACGACGACACCCTCGGCGAGCTCGTGGACGAGAGCCGCCAGCCGGCTACCGATTGACTTGGCTACCGTAGGGTGTCGATCGTCTGCAGCAGCGGCATTCCCTCGACCGTTTCCATCCGGCGACGGATCGACGCGGGGGCACTCCTGGGTACGTAGAGCGGGCCCAGCATCATCTTCCCGAGAGGTTGTGCGCCGGCTTCATGCGTCGCCAGCCAGACCTTGGCCGCCTCGTCATCGCCGAGAAAGAGACCGGCCAGGGCGTGGTAGAGCCGCGCTTCGGGTGTCGTCCGGCCGAGGGCCTCCAGAAGATGCAGTCGTTCCTCCGCCAGTTCCATGTGGTCGCGGCGGCCGGTCGCCAGGGCCAGGTAGAAGTATCCGTACGGCCATTGGGGACACGCAGTCAGGATGCTCTCGAACACCGCGCCGGCATCGGCCCGCTGGCCCTGGGCCAGCAGACTGAAGCCATGGATCAGGTTGGCCGCCATCGGATCCACCTCGTGCGCGCCTTCCGGTTCCGCTCCCGGCACGCTCCGTACCCCGTTCGGGAAAAGGGCGATGCTGTTGGTCAGCAACCGGATCTGATCAGGTGCGTGTCTGGCGAAAATCCTCCGCGCGACCGGATCGAGATCCGCCGGCATCACGGCATCCCTGATCGCCGCCCCGAACACCTGCGGGGCTTCATCCTCCGTGGCTGCCGTCATTGCGGAGGCCCCGGCCACGCCGGACGGCAACGGTTTCGTTTCCATCCCCGCGGCACGAAGCGTCAGCTTGGCCGTTTGATCTGTTCCGGAAGCTCCCCGAACCGGGGTTTCGATCCTGCCGCCAGGGGCAACCTGTACGAACTCCAAGGCGGCGATCCGTTGGTTGAGCCGGCGGCTCTCAACATACTGAACCAGATTCAACGGCAGCGAGATCAGCAGGCCCACGGCAGCGGCCACACCGAGCAGGCGACGCCTGCCGGCTGACGAAAGAACCCCGGATTTGCGCCGCCCGTGTCGGACGCCGCTTCCATTGCCCGGCGACCGCGACCGGTGCGCGCGCCGGGAGCCGTCATGGAACCTGGAACCCTCATACATAACCGAATTATAGTTGTTTCGCGAAAATTGGCAATCAATCTCAATACACATCAAGCAACACATCAAGCAATTCTCCTTTTGGCGCAGAGGCGGGAGGGGGGGGGCGGGTGAGTTGAGGGCGGGAAAGCGCCCGCGCAAGGGCAGGTAATTTTTTGCAATTAATCTGAACTCAGTTCCATCTTTCTGCTATTTGGATATCCCCTGCGACCGCACGCTGATCGAGGGCGCACTCGGCGATCTGCAGCCCGTGCGGATCGAGGCGCTGGGGAAAGGCCACGCGGATTTGCTGCCACGCTGACCTACACGCTGACCTCCACGCTGACCTACACGCTTGCCTTTTGGGCGGCAACCTGCCAATAATATCCCTGCAAGGAAGCCGTTGCACCCACACTGCGACGGCAAGATGACCATGATCTATTTTGCCCGCGGATCCCTTCACGACAATTTGACGACCGCCGACCTGGAGCAGGGCCTGATCGAGGCCTTCGACCAGCTCGGCGCGCGGCGCCGCGTGGTGCTGGTGCCGCCGGACATCACGCGCCTGCATTCGCGCGCGGGCGATATGGCCTGCTGCGCCTGGCGGTATTACGGGGTGCGCATCAGTGACGTGTTGCCGGCGCTCGGCACGCATTCGCCCATGACTCCCGCCCAGATCGACCGCATGTACCCCGGCATCCCCCACAACCGCTTCCGCGTGCACGACTGGCGCGCGGGGGTCGAGACGCTCGGCCGCGTGCCCGCCGACTACGTGCGCGAGGTCTCCGGCGGCGCCGTCGATTTCGACTGGCCGGCCCAGATCGACCGGCTGCTGATCGAGGACGGCATCGACCTGATCCTCTCCATGGGGCAGGTCGTGCCGCACGAGGTCGTCGGCATGGCCAACCATAACAAAAACATCTTCGTCGGCACGGGCGGCCCGGAAGGGATCAACAAGAGCCACTACCTCGGCGCCGCCTATGGCATGGAACGGATCATGGGGCGCGCTGACACGCCCGTTCGGCGCCTGTTCGACTACGCCTCGGATCATTTCGCCCGCCACCTGCCGATCATCTACTGCCAGACGGTCGTGGGCACCGACGCCGAGGGACGCATGGTCACCCGCGGCTTGTTCGTCGGCGACGATGCCGAATGTTTCCGCCGGGCCGCCGCCCTCTCGCTCGAAGTCAACTTTCATCTGCTCGGCGCGCCTCTCGACCGCGTGGTCGTCTACCTCGATCCCGAGGAATACAAGAGCACCTGGCTGGGCAACAAGAGCATCTACCGCACCCGCATGGCCATCGCCGATGGCGGCGAGCTGATCGTGCTGGCGCCGGGCGTGCGGGAATTCGGCGAGGATCCCGAGATCGACCGCCTGATCCGCCGCTACGGCTACAAGGGCACTCCGGCGACGCAAGCGGCCGTGCGCACGCAGCCCGAGCTGGCGGCCAACCTGAGCGCCGCGGCGCACCTGATCCACGGCTCCTCCGAGGGACGCTTCTCGATTACCTACGCGCCGGGCCACCTGACGCGCGCCGAGGTCGAGCAGGCCGGGTTCCGCTACGGCGACCTGGCTGCGCTGCTCAAGCGCTACGACATCACCCGCCTGCGCGACGGCGTCAACCGCCTCCCAAGCGGCGAAACCTTCTACTACATCTCCAACCCCGCCGTCGGACTCTGGGCGTACCGCGGCCGGTTCGCCTGATCGCGCGGCGACGCGCACCACACCCGCAAGAAAGACCCGCATGAACGTTCCCTTCCACGTCGATCTTACAAACCAGGTGGCCGTTGTCACCGGCGGCGGCGGCATCCTCTGCAGCGTGATGGCCGAGGCGCTGGCCGCCTGCGGCGCGCGCGTGGCGGTGCTCGACCTGCGCAAACCGTCCGCCGACAAGGTGGCGGACGCCATCCGCGCCGCCGGCGGCGAGGCCCGCGGGTTCGAGTGCAATGTCCTCGACATCGACAGCATCAGGGCCGCCAACGCGGCGATCGAGGCCGCCTACGGGCCGGCCACGATCCTGGTCAACGGCGCCGGGGGCAACCACCCGAAGGGCACCACCTCGCGCGAGCAGTTGCAGAAGGCCGACCTCGACCACAAGGCCGAGGGGTTCGTCTCGTTCTTCGACCTCGATCCGGCCGGCATCCAGTTCGTCTTCAACCTGAACTTCCTCGGCACGCTGCTGCCGACCCAGGTCTTCACGCGCGCCATGGCCGAGCGGGGGGGCGGCACCGTGATCAACATCTCTTCGATGAACGCCTTCAAGCCGCTGACCAAGATCCCCGCCTACAGCGCCGCCAAGGCGGCCGTCAGCAACTTCACGCAGTGGCTCGCGGTTCATCTGGCCCCCGTCAACGTCCGCGTCAACGCGATCGCCCCGGGCTTCTTCCTGACCGACCAGAACCGCGCGCTGCTGACGAACGCGGACGGCTCGCTCACGGCGCGCGGCAAGACCATCCAGGCACACACGCCGATGGGCACGTTCGGCAATCCCGCGGATCTGGTCGGCGCACTCCTCTGGCTGGTCTCCGGCCAGGGGGCCGGCTTCGTGACCGGCACCGTGATCCCCGTCGACGGCGGCTTCTCCGCCTTCAGCGGGGTGTGAGGACGAGTGTGTGGGTGTGGAAGTGTGGGGGTGACAAGCTTTGTCGCTCGCGAGCTTTGTCGACCGTAACCGTCTCCGTGATCGCCGACCGATCTTTCGCCTGGTGCGCGGCCTTATGGATCCCGCGCTACACGGTGCTGGCGCGATAGGCGTGGCCCCGCCTCTGCAATTGCCCACTCCCGAACTTTAGCACACTCGAACTCCCGGACTACCCATCCGACAGGGTGACCCGCCGCGGGGCCTCGGGTGCGGTGTCGAAGGTCACCTGTATGGGCCCCGTGGGTGTCTGGATGATGGCGCGCAGCAGGGTTCCCGACAGCGACACCTCGCCCAGGGCGATCCCCGCACCGCCCAGATCGGTCAAGGCCACAAACTCGGCAGAGGCCGCGCGCCGCCGTCGCAGCAGGAACGGCACGGCCTCCTTGAGGCCGTAGCCGATCCCCGTGCCGCTCCACGTCTCCACCGCGGGCCAGACATCGAGCGCGAGCGACGCATCCTTGGCCTGCGTGAAGGTGTAGCGGCGCCGGTCGGCGGGATGTCGCGCCACTTGCCGCAGATGCTGATAGCCGTTCTCCCAGCCCAGCTTCGCCGACGCGCCGGACTCGCCCTCCTCCTGCAGGCGGCCGCGGACATGCAGCAGCCAGTCGAACGTCGCCGGGGTCTTGCCCACAACGGTCATGACATCGAGCAGCCACGCCTCCGTCATCAGGAGGCCGCGGCGCAGGGTGTGGCCGGGATAGGCGCCGGTCGTCTCGGCCAGCGCGCCGGCATAGGCCTCGGTCTCCTCGAACCAGAGCAGACGCCCCTCGGTCTCCTTCTGATCGCGGCCGTTGATGACCAGGGTGTTGTGGGCCACCGTTGTGCGCGCCCAGGTGAGATGCTCGGGCACGGAGTAGGTCAGGCGTCCGGGATCGAGCACCCATTCGCGTCCCTGCGTGAAGAGCGTGATGTTCAGCTTGTCGGGATGGCCGTGGTGGCCGCCGTGGATGCCGTAGTCGAGAAAGAGGCAGCGGGCCTGCGGCCCCGCTCCCCGCCGCAGCGCCACCAGGCCGGCCCCCTTCAGCGCCGCGCTCGCCAGCGGGCGCGACGTCGTCGCCGTCTCGTAGCGCGGATCGTTGAAGTATGCGCGCGCAAAGGCGTAGTGCGCCAGCTGCCCGGTGAGACCGAAGGGATCCGAGTCGTTGATGACGGGAAACTGTCCGTTGGGATAGGCCAGCTGCAGCGGGCCCAGCCAGAGCCGCTGGAGCCGCACGTTGTCGGCGAACGTCCATCCGACCCGGCGGGCGGCGTTGAGTGTGTCGATGATCGCGGCCATGGCGTAGAAATGGTAGGCCATCGTCCCCTCGTACCAGATGCCGTCCTCGGTGATGGAGTTCTCGAGCTGCCAAAGCATGCCGGCGCCGGGCGCATGGATGGCGGCATGCAGCAGCTCGGCGTCGCCGATCGCGCCCCCCACGGCGGCATAGGCGGCATTGAACCAGGTCTGGTGGTTGTTGCGTGGCTCCATCATCCAGGCCTTGCTCTGGATTTCGGCGCAGATCCGCCGCAGCAACTCCTGCGCGACCCGCTCCCGCTCGGCCTCGTTCCACACGGGGGAGGCGGCCACCAGATCGAAGGCCCGCGCGAGGGTGATCGCCGACGTGGCCTCGTCGAGGTGCTGGCAGTAGCGCCGGCCGCCGGCGACCGCCAGCAGGCCGCGCCGGCCCCAGCGGTCATGGCGTTCGAGCGTCGGGTAGAGATCCGCCAGTCGCAGCATGGCCTGCCGCACGGGGGCGGCGAAGCGATCATCGCGGCTGAGGGCCCAGGCCAGCGCCAGCGTATGCAGATCCTCGTCGAGCTGGTAGTGGAGCACCGTCTGGTAGGCGGCCCGTGTGCGCGCATCGTCGTAGACCTTGCCGCAGGTGGGGCAGACATGGCGTTCGGGCGACTCCGGCTTGAGGCGGGCATCGTCGCCGGGACAGGCGTAGTAGAAGATCCATTGCCCCTCCTTGTCGGAGATCACCAGGCCGCGCTGCAGCACCGCGTCGGCCTTGCCGATGGCGGCGTCGATCCGCTCGCGCGGCCAGGCGTCCAATTCGGCCTGGACATATTCAAGCCGCGGATGGTCGCCGAACGTCGGGGGTGAGGTCTGCCCCAGCGCCACGGCGCCGGCCAGTCCCGCCAGCAGCATCCATTGTTCGATCCGCATCGTGCATCCACCACGTGATGTGGCCGTCCCACGCGCGTCGATGGCATGGCAACCGTCCGAAGCACGCATCCCCGCCCCTTTTGTCTATTGGTTGTTCGTCGTATCACACCGTGCAATCCAGTCCGAAGAACGGCTCCAGTGTGGACGGGCACCTGGTGAGTTCAAGCGTATTCAGCGCATTATGATAGTTGCTTGCCGGGATTCAGGCAAGCCTCACAGCCGTTTGGGCGCGAGCTTTGGGCGCGAGCGTGGGCGAGAGATTTGACTGAATCGACTGAGGCGACGGAAGAGACTGAATCGATTCGCTCGACTCAGCCGACCACACCCACACCCCCACACGCTTCACACGGGGCGGGGGACAGGCAGGTTAACCTGTCCCCCCCGCCCTCCCCCGCATTGACTTCCGCGGCCGGAGCGGGTATCGTGTGAACCGTCGGACTTTCTTGCGCAACAAACCGGGGATTTTTCAGCATGAACAACCAGATCGCGGACATGGGCGTCGTCGGACTCGCCGTCATGGGCGAGAACCTCATTCTCAACATGGAGAGCCGGGGCTTCACGGTCGCCTGCTTCAACCGCACGGTCGAGAAGGTTGACGCCTTCATCAACGGGCGCGGCGCCGGCAAGCGCCTGGTCGGCTGCCACAGCGTGGAGGAGCTGGTCGCCGCACTCAAGCCGCCGCGCCGCATCATGCTGATGGTCAAGGCCGGCGCGCCGGTCGACGCCTTCATCGAGCAGATCGCCCCGATGCTCGACAAGGGCGACATCCTCATCGACGGCGGCAACAGCCACTATCCCGACACGATCCGCCGCT
>CAZYRQ010000072.1:0-8200 GCA_964649455.1 uncultured Lentisphaerales bacterium | reverse complement strand
GCTCCGGCGGATAGGCGGCGGGACGCTCCTCCGCATCGCGTTTCATCTGCGCCCGACGCCACGCGGTCGGCGGCAGGGGAACCGCGATGTCGGGTTCGATGCCGGTGCCGTGGATCATGCGCCCGCCGGGGGTGTAGTAGTGGGCGGTGGTCAGCTTGACCAGGCACCGCTCGCGCGTGGCCAGTGGCAGGATCTTCTGCACGGAGGCCTTGCCGAAACTCTTGTCGCCGATCACGATGGCGCGCTTCGCGTCCTGCAAGGCGCCCGTGACGATCTCCGCAGCGCTGGCCGAGCCGCGGTTGATCAGGACGGCCATGGGCAAGCCGGTGAGGTGGCGGCTGCCGCCGGCACGGAAGGTCTCGACCTCGTGAACACCCTCGCGCCCGCGGGTCGTGACGATCACGGCCTTCTCGGGCAGGAACTGCTCGGCGACGGCGATGGCCTGGTTCAGCAGTCCTCCGGGATTGTCGCGCAGGTCGAGCACCAGCCCGGCCAGATCGTTCGTGGTCAGCCGCTCGAGCGCCGCAGCGACCTCGGCGCCCGTCGGTTCGCTGAACTGCGTGATCCGCAGGTAGCCTATGCGGTTGCGCAGGACGCGCGCGCCTTTGACACTGGCAACTTTGATCGTGTCGCGCACCAGCGTGACGTCGAAGGGATCCCGCCCCTCGCGTCCGATGGTCACGGTGACGCGCGTACCGGGCTTGCCGCGCAGCTTTTGCATCACCTGTTCGATATTGAGACCCAGGGCCGGCTGGCCCTCGATGGCGACGATCATGTCGCCGGCCAGCAACCCCGCGGAAAAGGCGGGCGAATCCTCGATGGGCGCGATCACGAGCGGCAGCCCCCCGCGCATGCCGATCTGGATGCCGATGCCGCCGAAGCGCCCCTCGGTCTCTTCCTTGAGACCCTCGGACGCCTTCGGCTCGAGAAAATCGCTGTGGGGATCGAGATCCGAGAGCATGCCGTGGATCGCGCTGTAGACGATTCGGCGGTAGTCGAGCGCGTCCACATAGTGGCGGCGCACGAGCAGCATCGTCTCGGTCAGCAGGGCGATGTCCTCGTAGACGTTCTGCATCTCCTCGGCAGTGGCCGCCTCGGCCATGGCCGGCGCGTTGGTCGTCCCCGGGCGCGGCAGGGCGTTGGTGGCCAGCAGGAAGGGCAGCGCGTTCGTAGGCGGCGGCACGGTCACCGCCGCTGGCGCGCGGGGCTCCTCGGGCCCGGCGTCCGGCGCCTGGGCTAGGGCGCGCCCGCCGCCGAACCCGGCGGCGGCCAGCAGTACGAACATCAGGAGTGGCCGGTAGATTGACATGCCGCAAGCTTACCGTCTGCCCGGCTTTTAGACAATGCGGAATGCTGGTAGCCGGTTTCCGCAGAGGTGCAGACGAGGGTGACGGTACAGACGGGCCTGAAGGTACAGGCGAGCCCACATAGCTCAACACCGCGTTCTGGACTACCGGCTCGTCCGCGAGGAACGCCCCCGCTGCGTAACTTCCTTTCAGCACGTCGAATCACTCACCACGTACCACTGCTTCCCATCGCTGGTCGCCCATCGCCCATCGCTCTTCAGTCAAAATTGACAACCGCAGCGCATGCTGGTATTTTGTCTACTGTGTTGTTGGCGTGCACGACATTGATAACGAAGGAAGTTCAGACATGAGACTGCATTATGCGCTGTTTTCGCTGCTCGGCGGCCTGCTGGCATCCGCCACGCCGCGTCCACTTGCCGCCGCAGGCCTGCCCGGCGATGCCGAAGCCGCCTCGCACGGCAACGAAGCCGCCTCGCTGCAGATCGTGGCGGAGACGAGGATCGCCGAGCCGGACTTCGTGTTCCACCAGTACAACCTCGGCGTCCTCTCGCACTACTCCTATCTCGTCGCCAGCGGCGGCGAGATCCTGATCGTCGACCCGGCGCGCGACATCCGGCGCTACCTCGACGACGCCCGGGCGCTCAACGCCCGCATCACGCGCATCTACCTGACGCACTCGCACGCCGATTTCGTGGCCGGGCACACCGAGCTGGCCAAGGCCACCGGCGCGAAAGTCATGGTCAACAAGGCCACCGGAGCCGGTTACCCCCACGAGCCCGTCGGCGACGGCGACGCCATCGCCTTCGGCCGCGTCAAGGGCGTCGTGCTGACGACGCCGGGACACACGCCCGACGGCACCTGCCTGCTGCTCTACGCCCCCGCCGATGCTCCCGCCCCCCGCCTCCTGTTCACCGGCGACACGCTCTTCATCGGCTCGGTCGGCCGTCCCGACCTGATGGGCGGCGGCATTTCGGCGGCTTGGTTGGCGGCGCAGGGCTTTGAAAGTTGGACGAAGAAACTCGCCAAGCTGCCCGACGATCTGCGCTTCTTTCCCGCCCACGGCGCCGGTTCGCTCTGCGGGGCGCATCTGAGCGACGAGCCGGTCTCGACGCTGGGCGCGCAGAAGCGGGAAAACGCCTATCTGCAGCACAAGGATCTACACGGCTACGTCACCGCCGTGATCAGCGGCCTGCCGCAGGCGCCGCAATACTTCAAGCACAACGCCAAGATGAACCACGACGGCCCGGCGGCGCTCGACTGGGCGGCGCTGCCGCCGGAACTGGCGCCCGCCGACGTCAAGGCCCGGAGCGAAGCCGGCGCCTGGCTGCTCGATGTCCGCGACGCCGCGGCGTTCGCCGCCGGCCATCCCGCCGGCGCGATCAACATCGGCGTGCGCGGCCGCTTCGAGACCTGGACCGGCATCATGATTCCCTGGGGCGAACCCTTCATCCTGATCGGCTCGGACGACGAAGTGAAGGAGGCGGCCTTCCGTCTGCACCGCATCGGCTACGACGCGCCGGCTGGATTCCTCAAGGGCGGCTTCGCCGCCTGGGAGCAGGCCGGGCTGCCGCTGCAGACCGTCAAGCTGGTCCAACCGTCCGAACTCCATGCGCAGATGCAGGCGGGCACGGCCCCCGTGCTGGTGGACGTGCGTCTGCCGGCGGAATGGATGGGGCTGCGCATCTCCGACAACATGCTCAACCTGCCGATCAACGAGCTCGCCCGCGAAAGCTTCCGGCTCGACCCGGAGATGCCGGTGCTGACCGTCTGCAACTCCGCCTACCGCTCCAGCATGGGCGCCTCTGTGCTGCAGAAGGCCGGCTTCCGCGATGCCCGCAACCTGGCGGGCGGCAGCGAAGCCTGGATCGGCGCAGGCCTGCCAACCCTCGGCGCCACCGCCCATGGCGCAGTCGGCGCGCCCCCGGTGCCGGGCGTCTACGTCAACCTACCGGAGGCCATGAGCCCGACCGACCTCGCGCGCCGCCTGATGGACCTGCCCGGCACGCTGGATGTCGTGGATATCCGTCCCCTACCGCAGTACACCGAGTTCAGCATTTCCGGAGCACAGCAGGCGCCGGTCGAGCAGGTGCTGGGCAACGTCGCCTGGCTGAACGACAAGCGCCCGCTGGTGATCGTCTGCCGCGACGGTTCGGTCTCCGCCGCAGTCGCGGGCGCCCTGGCGCAGAAGGGCACGCGCCCCATCCGCTTCCTGCTGGGTGGCGTGGCGCGCTACCACGCTGAGATCATGCGGCCCGCCGGCATCCAGTCCGAAGCAGTCCCGCTGACCTCGCCGTCCGCCGCGCCGCAACTGGCGCCACCGCCGCCTGTTGCGCCATCCACGCCGACCGCGCCGGCACCGTCCGCACCGGCGCCCAAAAAACGCAGCGCCGGCTGCTGAACGCGCATCCATCCGTGTGGGAGACCATGATGAACAAGGAACAAACGGCGGCAATCCCCCCGGCGGCGGCGCCCAAGCCTTTCCTCTCGCCCTATCTGGCCGGTTTCGGCCTGGGGCTGGCGTTGCTGCTGGCGTATGCCATCCTGGGCGCCGGGCTCGGCGCCTCGGGCGGACTGGCGCGCGTGGCCGCCTGGATCGAGCACGCGATCCTGCCGCGGCACGTCGAGGCCTGCGCCTACTTCGGCCCCTGGTTTGAACCCGGGGCGCCGCATGTGCTCCGCTACTATCTCGTGGCCATGGGAATCGGCGTCGTGCTGGGCGCCTTCTTCTCGGCACGCGCCGCCGGGCGCATCCGCTCGCAGGTCGAGCGGGGACCGACCGCCTCGATCCGGCTGCGTCTTTTCTTGACGCTGCTCGGGGGCGTGGTGGCTGGCTTCGCCAGTCGCCTGGCCCGCGGTTGCACGTCCGGACAGGCGCTCTCCGGCATGGCGCTGCTGCTGAGCGGCAGCGCGGTCTTTCTGGTCTGCGTCTTCGCGGGCGGCTTTGCCGCCGCCTGGTTCGTGAGGAGGCAATGGTCATGATCGCCACCCTCTTCGCGAGCCATCTGCTCGACTCGTCTGCCGGTTTGCTGACCGCGGGACTGGTCGGCCTTTTCTTCGGCTGGTTTCTCGAACAGGCCGGCTTCGGCAGCAGCCGCCGTCTCGCGGGCATCTTCTATCTCCGCGACATGACCGTCGTCAAGGTCATGTTCACGGCGGTCGTGACAGCCCTGGTCGGCCTGCAGTATCTCACCGCCTGGGGGCTGGTCGCGCCCACCGAGCTTTATGTGCTCGACACCTACTGGGGCGCGCAGGCCGCCGGCGGCGTGCTTTTCGGCGTCGGGTTCGTCATGGGGGGCTGGTGCCCCGGCACGGCGCTGGCCGGCCTGGCGATGCGCAAATGGGACGCGCTGGTCTTCCTGGTCGGCGCGCTTCTGGGCAGCGTGCTCTTCAACGAGAGCTACACGCTCGTCCGACCGCTCTACGAGGGGTGGAACGCCGGCCCCTTGACGTTGTCGGAGAGCCTGCACCTGCCCATGCCCCTGCTGGTCGCGGCGGTGGCGGTCATGGCTGTCGCCATGTTCAACCTCTGCACCTGGCTGGAGCGCCGCGCAGGGGTGCCGCCCGAAGCTCCCGCCGCGCGCCGCCGCAACGCCCTGCTGGGCGCCGTGCTGCTGGCCGCTGCGGCCGGTGTGCTGATGTTGCCGCAAACGCCTCGCGCGCCCACTGCCACGGACGGGAACCAGGTCACGGTCGCCGCACCGCTGGACGTGCTGGCCGCCGTGGCCGCCGCCGAGGACCACATCGATCCCCTCGATCTGGCACAGTTGCTCATGGCGGGCGGTGGCGGCACGACGGTTGTGGATCTGCGCGATGCCGCCGCCTATGACGCCTTCCATCTCCGCGGCGCGGTCAGCATCCCGCTGGAGCGGCTGGCGGCGGAAGCCCCTGCGAAACTGCCCCGCGCGGGGCGGATCGTGCTCTATTCAAACGGCACCACACATGGCGCCCAGGCAGCGCAGGCGCTGCAGGCGGCGGGCTGGCCCAGCGTCCGCGTGCTGACTGACGGCATCCTCGGCTTCTGGCGCGAATGCCTTACCCCGCCCTCGCTGGGCGCCGCCGCCGATCCGGCCACGGCCGCGGCGCAAGCTCCGGGCTACGCCGCGCGCCGCGCCTTCTTCATCGACCAGGCCAGCGCCCCGCTGCCCATCGCTCTGGAACCGGTGCCGATCATGTCGGCCACCATCGCCGCGCATCAACCCGCCGGTCTCGACGCGCACCTGGTGGATGCGGCCTGGCTGCGCGCGCGCCTCGGGGACGGCGGGCTGCAACTGCTCGACGTCCGCGCCAAGAGCACCGCCTACACCACACGCCACATACCCGGCGCGGTCTACCTGAACATCGAGAACATCCGCGCCACGCTCGACGGCATCCCCAACACCGTGCTATCGGCCGAAGCGCTGGCGCGCGAACTTGGCTGGCTGGGGCTGACGGCCGACGACACGGTCGTAGTCTATTCCGACGAACTGCGCGATGCCACGCTGGTGGCGGTGGCGCTTGAACGTGTCGGCCATGCCCGTTTCGCCGTGCTGCACGGCGGCTGGCCTGCCTGGCTGGCGGCGGCGGGGCCCACGGATAGCCACCTGCCCAAGATCGTTCCCGCAGTCTACAAGCCGCGCCGAACCCGCGACGACTTCACAGCCACGCTGCAAGACGTCGCCAGGGCGTCCAACGATGGGAAGACGGTGATCCTCGACGTCAGGCCGCCAGCCTATTACCGCGGCGAGAAATCCGACGAGGCCCGCGCCGGACACATCCCCGGCGCGGTCAACCGCGAATTCGTGATCGATCTGGTTCCCGAGAGCGCAAGCTGGCGGGCAGCGTCCTTGCTGCGCGCGGCCTACCAAGACCTTGGCATCGGTTCCGACACGCCCGTGATCGTCCACTGCCGCACGGGGCACCAGGCCAGCCAGACCTACTTTCTGCTCAAGCATGTGCTCGGCCTGAAGTCTGTCCGCTGGTTCGACGGTTCCTGGCTCGCCTGGGCCGCCGAGGCCACGTTGCCGGTGGCGCGTTGAGCAGCAGGGAAGCCGGCCGACGCGTATGGATGCTTCCCAAAAACGCTATCTGTCCGGCGACGAGGTGCTGCTGGACAGTTTCCGGCTGGCCCGCCAGATCTACGATTCCCGCTGGGATCCGGATCTGCTGGTCATCCTCTGGCGCGGCGGCGCCCCGGTCGGCATCGCCATCCACGAGTTCTTCGTCTACCAGGGGCTGCGCAAGGAGCACCTGCCGGTCAAGTGCTCGTCCTATGCCGGCCTGCGGCAGGCGCAACCGCCCGAGATCAGTCTCGCCCCGCAGCAGCTCGAGCTGATCCGTCCCGGCCAGCGCGTGCTGATCGTCGACGACATCTTCGACACGGGCCTGACCGCGGGGCGCATGCGGGAGATCGTGGCCGCCCGCGGCGCCGAGTCACGCGTGGCCACGCTCTTCTGGAAGCCGTCGCGCAATTGCACCGCCGACCGGCCGGACTACTATCTGCACGCGACCGACCAGTGGGTCGTCTTTCCCCACGAGCTCGACGGCCTCACCCGCGACGAGGTGCGGCGCAAGAGCCCCGAGATCGAGGCGCTGCTGCGCGACGCTACAGCGCCTCGCCCAGCAGCGGCAGGACGTTGACATGCCCCGGAACCGTGATGCCGATGCAGTGCAGCACGCCGCGCTTCCGGACGAGTGAGTCGGAGAGGATCTTCTCGACCTTCCAGGTCGGCATCAGCCGCCGGTAGGTGGCCTCCGCCTCCGCCTCCAGCGCGGGATCGACCCCGGTGTAGGAGGGCATGAGGATCGTGCCGTTGAGGAGCAGCACGTTGCAGTAGGAGCGCCAGTCGCCCGCCTCGGTCCGGGGCGGCATCGGGATGCGCTCGACGACCATCGGGCCCATGGAGGTCGGAAGACCAATCAATTTCTCGGCCATCTCGTCCAGGATCGCGGCGTTGACCGGTTCCTGGGCGGGATCGAGGCGGCCGACCACCACCAGGTTGCGCCGCAGGAAGACCAGGCAGAAGTCGACATGACCCGTCGGCTCGTTTTCGAGCGGCCGCAGGTAGACCCAGGTGCGGCAGCCGAAGTAGCGCTGGAGCATGCGCCCGATCTCCTGCAGACTGTGGTGGCGGTTCTCGGGCCGGTCGATGACCCGCGTGGAGGTCACCATGAGGCCGTCGCCATTGGACAGGAGGTTGCCACCCTCGACGATCAGGGGCATGTGCTCCACTTTCAGCCTCAGCGTCTCGCCGATGAAGGTCGAGAGCGCGTCGTCGCGCGGCCGCCGCTCGTCCGGGTCCGGGTTGGAATAGACGGGATGGACGATGCTCACGTTGCCGTCGGACCAGCGGGTGAAGAAGGGGCCGAAATCCCGCAGCCACATGGAGTCGAGCGGGTGCTTGACGAAGTGGACCGCCTGGATCGGGAGCCCGGCGGCGTCGAGGAGCGACTGGCCCAGCTCGGCCTCGTCGTTGTCGTTCACAAAGCCCACGATCGGCAGCTTGCCGTAGGCGGCCCGCACCAGATCCTTGAAGACGGACTGGTGATAGCGCACCAGCTCGTTGGCCCCGATCAGCAGGGCGCTCTGGGGATTGAACTCGGCGCGGATGCTGGTCCGCACCAGGCCGTCTGCGGCGGGCGGAACATTGGTCGACGCCGACACGACAGCAGCGCTGCCCGACGCGACCGGCGCCGCGGGCACGGCACGCCGCGCCTGCCAGAGCAGGCCGGCCTCGAACGCCGCGACGGCGACCGCCGCAAAGGCGATGCACTCGATCACGCGGTGCCAGACCTGGGAAATAATCTTCATGCTGGAGCGGAATTATAGCGCAAACCCGGCAACGACAACAGTGCAACGACCACGGGGTGCGATCCACAATAGTGGATGCGCACCCAGAATTCAGGAGCCAGAATAC
>CAZYRQ010000071.1:0-8373 GCA_964649455.1 uncultured Lentisphaerales bacterium | reverse complement strand
GGCGCACGGCATTACGCCCCGCGGCGTGCAGCGGGCGCTCGACGAGGAGCTCCGCAGCGAGGAGGAGGCGCGTCGGATCGCCACCCACGCCGTCGCGGAGGATGACGAGGCCTACGATGTCGCCGCCACGGTCGAAGCGCTCGAACGCGAGATGGTCGAGGCCGCCGAGGCGCTCGAGTTCGAGCGCGCCGCGGCGCTGCGCGACGAGATCCGCGAACTGCGCCACGCCGCCGCGCCGGGCGCCGCCGACGGCGACCACCGCCGCAAGAGCGGAGGCGTCTCGCGAGCCGCCTATCCACCTCGCCCGTGTATTCGTTGATCCTGGCGGAACAATGAGCCTGCGCATCGCCCCGACGCGCATACCGTTGATCGCCTGCTCCAGTTGTGCTCAGGATTGCAGGATCGCTAAAACGAAACACCACCCCTCCCCGGCTTGCCCTTGCCGCCGGGCATCTGCTACCCTGCCTGCATGAAACGCATCCGTTTGATCGCCGCTCTTCTCGCCCTGGGCCTGCTTGGCGCCTGCCGTCAGTCCGACATGCGGACGTTGGTCGTCCGGGTGCCCCAGGTGACCAACGCGGCGTGCGAAAGCCGCGTGCGCCAGGCGCTGCAGCCGCTCAAGGGCATCGAGTCGCTCGAATTCGACCATGCCGCCGGCACGCTCACCCTGCGCTACGAGTCGATGATCCTGGCGCACAAGAACATCGAGCATGCCATCATCGCCGCGGGCTTCGACGCCAACGAGCTGACGGCCACGGACGAGGCGCGGCGCGCCCTCCCCCCCGAGTGCCGCGGCCCGGTGGCGGAGACCAACGCCCCCCTGCCGGGCCGCCCATGAACGCCGAGGTTGTCCAGTTCCTGGATCACCTGGCCTATGCGCGCGGCCTGGCCGCCAACACCCGCGCGGCCTACGGTGCCGACCTCGCGGCCTTCTTCCGGTTTCTGGGTCAACAGGGCCTGGTGTCGGCCCACGGCGCCGAGCGGCGCCACATCGTCGAGTTCCTGGACGCCGAGCGTCAGCGGGGCCTCGCGGCGGCCACACTGGCGCGGCGCCTGGTCACGTTGAAGGTCTTCTTCGGCTGGCTGCAGGCTGAGGGCGTGCTGGACCGCAATGCCGCCGAGGCCCTTTTGGCGCCGAAAACGTGGCGGAATCTTCCCGACACGCTGACGCCCGCCGCCGTGGAGCAACTCCTCGCGGCCGCGGCGGGCGAGGGCCGTTTCGCGTGCCGCGACCGGGCCCTGCTCGAACTGCTCTACGCCTGCGGGCTGCGCGTCTCGGAGGCTGCGGATCTGCGAATCGAGGACCTCCATTTGGATGAGGGCTTCATCCGCTGCACGGGCAAGGGCGACCGCCAGCGCGTGGTGCCGCTCGGCAGCGCCGCGGTCGCCGCCATCCGCCGCTACCTGGCGGAGGCGCGTCCGGCGCTGGCCGGCGACCGGAACGATGAGCACCTCTTCCTGTCGCGGTTCGGACGGCGTCTGTCGCGGCAGATGGTCTGGCGCCTGGTCGGACGCTACGGACGGGCGGCGATGACCCGCGGGGCGGTTCACCCCCACGTGCTCCGCCACTGCTTCGCCAGCCACCTGCTGGCCAACGGCGCGCAGTTGCGCGCCATCCAGGAGATGCTCGGCCATGCCGACATCGCCACCACGCAGATCTACACGCACGTCGATGCCGGACGCCTGCTCGGCGTCCATCGCCGCTATCATCCGCGCGCCTAGCCTGGGGCGGCCGCGCCGCCGCGCGGCGCGAGCTGCGGCGCTGCGCAATGCCATTCAGTCATCGTCGACGACATCGGCGTCCGCGCGCATCCGGGCCGGGCCGCCGGCCATCGCGACGATCTGGTCGCCGTCGGGCTGGCTCCGCGCCAGATAGGCCTCGCTGCGGTAGGTGCGGAGGTCGTTGAGCTCGCGCAGCAGCCGGCTCATCGATTCCGCCGCCGCGAGCGAGAGATCCAGCAGTTCCTTGCGCTCCCGCGTCTCGCCTTCCTCCAGGCGCTGCAGCAGTTCCATGCAGTGCAGCAGTACGGTCGAGGGCTGCCCCAGATGGTGGCAGATGCTCCCGAGACTCGCCATCATCACACGGTTGCGCTCGAGGGTCTGCTCGGCCTCCGCCGCCCGTAGGCGGTCGGTCATGTCGGTCAGGGAGAGCACGGCCCCGATCAGGTCGCCATCGCTGTTGACGTTTCCCGCGGCATCGCACTCGGCGACCACGCGGCTGCCATCTCCCTGGAGGCATTCCAGCCGACCGTTCCACGTTTGTCCTTCAGAGACCGCCTGGATCAGGCACCGGACAGAAGCGGGATCGGAGAGCAACTGGGCCAGGGAGCGGCCGGAGAGCGAATTGATCCCGGCGTTGCCGAAGAGCAGGCCGAAAGCGGGATTATTGAAGACCAGCTTGCCGTCTAGGTCGATCACGGCGATGCCGGACGGCGAGGTGCGGATGGCGACATCGGCCATCTGCAGCCGGTCTTCGGTTTCCTTGCGCCACGTGATGTCGTGCATGAAGAAGCAGAGATACCGCGCCGGCCCTGCGGAGGTGAGGAGCACGGCGATTTCCGCCGGGAAGAACTCGCCCGAACTCCGGCGGCACCAGGCGTGGATACGCACAAAGCGCTCGGTCGCCAGGGTCTGGCGGAGGTGATCCAGCATCCCGTCGTCGGCGCCCGAGATGATATCGAGCATCTTGAGTCCGACCACCGTCTCGCCGTCTCCCACCAAGTATTCGGTTGCCCGCAGGTTTCCCGAGAGTATTTCGCCGCGCAGGTTGGCGATCAAGGTGGCGTCGTAGGCGTGATCATAGAGATGGCGCAGCATGTCGGGCGGCAGATCGATGCCGTCACGGTCGGCCAGCCTGGCCGGGGCCGCGACCGCCGGGGGCTGGTGAAAGGTCTCGCTGTCGGGCAGGATGTCGAGCCGCATCGTCTTGGAGCCCGCCCGCCGCTGGGGCGGACTGCCTGGCGGCACCGAGGGACTGGTGGCGGTTATAGGATCCGCGCTTTGCGAACTGTATGACGTCATGGCTCCCCGTGCTTCGCTGCCCGGAGCAGCGGCATCCGACAGACTGTCAACGTATCCTGTGGCGGGCCGTCTGCTGTGTCACCCGGGGCTGAACTCCAGCCGACATGTGACAGTATTGTGATCACGGGCATAAAAAGCAACCGATATGTTGAAGGGGGGGCGCTTGAGACGATGGAGGTTGTTGCGTGTCGGCGCACCCCGGCGGGATGCCGCCGGATCCGGCTGTCTCACGGGCGATGGCGGGGACGCCCTGCTCCGTTACGGGCGCCCGGCGTGGTGGCGGACGCGGCGCCCTTCAAGACGCAGGCCGCCCGCAGATGCGCAATGAAGGTGGCCATGTCGGGCGGCGGCGGACGTTGGAAGACCAAGCGGCGACCGTCGGAGGGGTGGTCGAAAGCGAGTTCCGCGGCGTGCAGCAACTGCCGGGAGGGGCACACCGCCAGTTCCCGGTCGCGCGGCCGGCTGCCGTAGACCGGATCGCCGACGATCGGCAGGCCGAGATGGGCCATATGTACTCGGATCTGGTGCGTGCGTCCGGTCTCGATGCGGACGCTCAGGAGGGTGAAATCCCCCAGGTTATCGAGCACCTCGTAGTGCGAGACGGCCGGCTTCCCGCGGGGAGGGTTGACCGCCATGCGCTTGCGGTCGACCGGGTGGCGGCCGATCGTCGTCTCGATGCTGCCCTGCGCGCGGTCGGGGCGGCCATGCACGAGGGCCAGATAGCGCTTGCAGACGCGCCCCGCCTGGAACTGCGCCGCCAAGGCCAGGTGCGCGGCATCGTGCTTGGCGACGACCATCAGTCCGCTGGTGTCCTTGTCGAGCCGGTGCACGATGCCCGGGCGCTCGACGCCTCCCACCCCGCCCAGATCGTCGCAATGATGCAGCAGGGCATTGACCAGCGTGCCGCCCGCATGGCCCGGCGCCGGGTGGACCACGATGCCGGGCGGCTTGTTCAGCACGAGGAGGTCGGCATCCTCGAAGACCACATCGAGCGGCAGCGCCTCAGGCAGGGGTTCGGCTGCTGTGGGCGGCGGCACGTGCACGCAAACCTGCTGGCCAGGACGCGTCCGGATCCGCGCGTCGGCCGGTCGGCCGTCGACCGTCACCTGGCCGGCCGCTATCAGGGACTGCAGGCGGGAACGGGAGAGCGGGGTGCAGCGGCGAGCCAGCCAGACGTCGAGGCGGACGCCGCCCTCGTCGACCGTCAGCCGGCGGCTCGCGACGGCGGCGGAAGCCGCGTCTGTCGGCCCCGCGTCCGGCTGTTCCCCCTGGTGTTGCCCTGCTTCCACTTGCGACTCCCCGTCAGACCGGCGGTTGTTCCATCTCGCTCAACCCGGTTTTGATTTCAGATGCATGGTGACATCAATCTTGAGCCGCAGGGTTTTCCCTCAGATGGCAGGCCGCGCCGACCTACCACGAGTGCCGTTCACTTCTGCGCTGTCATCTCGCTCGGGTTGGGGGTCTTGACGATCAGAAAAGTCGCGTTCTCCTGGCCGTCATTCCGGATGTGCATCTGCGTCCCGAAAGCGATCGGCAGGAGGTCGCCCGCCTTCACGGCCACTTCCGTGCCTGCCAGATTCACGATCACGGCCCCTTGGAGGACGACGATGTGGACGTTCGAGTTGGCCTTGTGCTCGGGCACCTTCTGGCCGGGTTTGAGCGCCGCCTGCATCATCAGGACGTGTTTCTCGTCCACGATCTTGCGGCTGCCCATGCCTTCGGCGCGGTACGGCACCTGGTCCAGTAGGGCCACGGGTTTTCCCGATTCGGCCGCGGCAAACCCGGCGGCGAGCGCTGCTGCGGCTACAAGTGTTGCTTTCATGCTTGGTTCTCCTGATTGCGCCATCCGATTCAACACTGAACGGTGTGTCCAGAGAATACTGCATCCGGTGCTTTGCGGCCACTATTTTCGGCTCCGATTTTCGACCGATTTTCGGCCCGACAGCGTAATCGGCTAGCCCAAGGGGGGCGCGGGAAGACAGCGCATGGGGAGGCGGGCGGGAGAGAGGTGTGGGGGTTGACCCCAAGCGGACGACGCGGAGGTCATCCCTCCAATCCAAATGACCGCCAGCGGGTGGAGCCGCGCAGAAAAGCCCGCTCAACATGCACTTCCCTTACGCTCCCTGTGGTCAACCGAAGACGCGGTCAGCAACCTTTCACCTTGCCGAAAACGCTCCGCCGGTATAATGTTGCCCCCGTCTTCAGGGGCGGTTAGCTCAGTCGGTTAGAGCACCTCGCTTACACCGAGGACGTCGGGGGTTCGAGCCCCTCACCGCCCACCACACCGAACCCGCCAGGGAGCCGGACATGGAAGCTAAGAAGCCGAAAAAGGAAGATTTACCCGCGACGCTGGACTTCGAGCCGGCCCTGGCGGAGCTGGAGACCCTTGTTCAGAAGATGGAACAGGGCGAGATGGGGCTGGACGAGATGGTCAACGCCTTCGAGCGCGGCCAGCAGCTCGTCCGGCACTGCACCGACAAGCTCAACGAGGTTGAGCGCCGCATCGAGCTGCTGGTCAAGGGGCCCGACGGCCAGGCCACCACCAAACCATTCAACCCCGCAGAGTAGCTTTTTCGGGGGGTGTTATGGGCATCACTTCGTGGCACAATGGAAACCGTTCTGGACAGCAATGGCTGCCCTGATGGAACGATGACGACGAGGAGAACACTGGCATGATGAAGCGTCTGGTTCTGGCAATCACGCTGGGCGCCTGCGCCCGTGCGATGGCCGACACGCCATTTCCGATCGCGGCGGAGGCCGCAAGGGCGAACCGGGCGGCGGTCGCCGCCTTTGCCGGCGACGCGTACTGGAAGGGCGCGCCGCTGGCCGCGGCGGTTGTCGACCCGATGAGCCCGGAGCGGTTCCTTCCGGATGTCATGCCGTCCAACGGGGATTTCACCGGACCCGTCAAGGTCATCGCCGCGCAAGGCGAGTACGAAAACGGATCGGTTATGTTCTTCGCGTTCCAGGATTTCGGCTCGGTCCGGGTCGAGACACGTGACCTGCGCGGCGCCGACGGCGTCATTCCCGCCTCGGAGATCGACGTCAAGGTTGTCAAGACCTGGTACCAGCAGGGAACGGCATGGTACGGCGGATTCCATAGCGATGTGCGCCGCCGGGTGCTGACGCCCGAACTCATGCTTCATGACGAGACGCTGGTCCACGTCGACTACGTCGGAAAGGAGAATTTCCTCCGCTGCAACTACGGCGGCGAGCAGGCGTACCGCTGGATCTCGACGACCGGTGCGGCCGTCGACCATTCCGGCATCGCCGAGCCCGCCTACGGCCTGATCCACGATGCGGAGACGCCGACCCCGTTCCGGCTCCAGGCGGACTGCTTCAAGCAGGTCATGTTCACGTTCCATGTGCCGAAGCCGACGAAGAGCGGCCTCTACAAGGGATCGTTCGGCATCGTCGCGGACGGCAAAAAGGCTTTCGATCTGCCGGTCGTGGTCCGCGTGCTCCCGTTCGAATTGCCGAAACCGATGACTTTCCGCGACCTGTCGCGCCGCTTCTACCCTTCCGGGTACCTGTACCAGAACATCCTGCAGTATCCGAAACTCGCCGCGAATCTGGCGGCACACGGGATCGATACCGCGTATATGCTCAAGCGGGCCGGTGTCAGTGGCGTCGGCAACGCCCGGCGCGCGTTCGAAATCCTCCAGAAGTACGCGCTGAACACCGAGACGCTGATGTGCACGCTGCCTTCCGCGTCGGTCACCACCTCATTCCCCGTTCAGGAAGGGAACAAGAACTACCAGGCTTATCTTGAGCGTGTCGCCGAGGCCGAGAGCTGCCTGAAGGTGCTCCGCGAGGTCTTCGGCCCGGATGTGAAGACGTATGCCTACGCGATCGACGAGGCGCCGCCCGACACGGTGCGCGCCGAGCGCGCGATCTGGCAGGCCTACCAGAAGATGGGGGCGCGCATTGTCGCGTCCACGGGTTACCATCCGTACCTGTTCTTCAACCTGGACGCCGCGAACATTCCGCGCCAGCCGCGCAGCCAGAGCCGTCTCAACGCCGATGCGATGCACGCCGCGAATCCGGACTTCATCGCCTCGTGGTACGGCGACCCCCATTCCGGACCGGAAAACCCGGACTACAGCCGACGTCTCTACGGCTGGCTGACCTGGCGCAACAACTACGACATGTTCTCCCAGTTCATCATCGAACGCGACGACTGGACGGAATTCTACGTCTGGAAGGAGGCCTTTCTCCGCGGGCTCATGATGGCCTACCCCCAGGATGACGGCCTCATCGACACGCTGGCCTGGGAAGGGATCCGTGAAGCGGTCGACGACATCCGCTACGGCACGCTGCTCAAGCAACTGGCCGAGCGGGCGCGCCAGTCCTCCGGGATCGACACGGTCTACGCCGGTCGCGCCGCGGCCACCTGGATCGCCCAGGTGGACCACGAGCGCTCGGCGCTCGACTTCCTCCGCCTGGAAACCATCAACCGCATCCTCGATCTCCAGTCCCGTCTCGCCCAGGAGGCCCGGTAATGCAAGCAGCACGTCTCGTTGTGTTGGCCGCGTGTTCGGCCGTCGCGGCCAGGGCCGCCGAACTGGCGCCGGCGGCGGATTTTGAATCGGTCACCAATTTCTCCACCTGCGCCAGGCAGGTGAAGGAGGCGTTCAAGCAGGCGACGGGCGAGGCGATCGCCCAGGGTGACATGAAGACGCTCGGCAAGTTGTTCGACTGCCTGTCGAAGAGCAAGGTCGACCCGGAGGTGTACACACTCTGGTACCAGGCCGCGGAACAGCTCAATGACGCCGCGTTGACCGCGCATCAGCGCCAGTCCGAAGCGCAGCGGGAACTGATCGCCGGTTTCCGTGAAGGCGGTTCGACATTCGGGCTCAACACCGCCCGATTGGAGGCGGACACCGGGAATCTGGGCCGGCACTTCGTCGAGGCGGCGAGGGGCGTGCTGGAAAAGCGCATGCCGCAGCAGGACTTGACGCCCCGGTTGAAACTGCAGCGCAACCAGCATCTGCTCGCTTTCCAGCAGAAGGCCGGATCGCGGCAGGGGCAGCGGGATGCCTGCGCCGTTGTCGAGGCGGACGCCTTCAACGCGGTTCCCGCCACCCGCGACGAGACCAACCTGGTCGTCGCAGCCATCAATGCCGTGCTGAAGTTCCGCCTGGAGCGCAAGGCGTGGAAGGCGTACCACGAACTCTGGGGCCGTGTCCTGGCAGAACGCGCGGACGTCTATCCCGCGGTGAAGGCGGCGCGCCTCGGCGCCAAGGCCAACGCCTATTTCCAGGCAGACGATGAATCGAATTTCGAAACCGTCGCCAGGGAAATCGACAAGCTCCCGCTCGACCAGGACACGCTTCGAGCGGTTGCCGAGGC
>CAZYRQ010000070.1:0-8446 GCA_964649455.1 uncultured Lentisphaerales bacterium | reverse complement strand
CCATGGGGGAAAGGGGGTAGTGTGTCCTTTTGAGCAGCCTATGGGATGCTAGTGATTGCCGGTTGTCGAATTCCCGGCCAGCAGACTGTTGTAAAGCGTGGCATCCCCAGCACCGCCACCGTAGCTGCCCGATCTATTGGCTACCAGTCTGCAATTGTATAGCGTCCCGCCGTAGACGCCGCCGCCGCGATTATAGCAGATGTTGCTGATCACCTGGCAATTGTACAAGGTGGAATCTTTGGCGCCGCCGCCGTAGTAGCCGGCGAAGCCGATGTTGCCAATCAGCGTGGAATCGTAGAGCGTACCCCCTGTCACGCCCCCCGAAACGCCGCTATTTCCCATCACCAGGCAATTCGAGATCACAAAGTTGCCCCGTATGCCGCCGCCATAGGAGGGAGAGGAATTGCTGATGATCGCACTGCTGTAGATTCTGCTGCCGTTGTAGATGCCTCCGCCTTGCGCCGCCCGGTTCTTGATCAGCAGGCTGTTGTAGAGACTGCAAAGGCTCGCGCCGCCGCCGCCACGGTAGTTGCCCGTGCCGGACAACGCCAGATTGGTTATCAGCGTGGAGCCATAGACATGGCAATTGTAGGCCCCGCCACCCACGCTGGCCGAGCATCCGACGACGACGCAGTTGGAAACCACGGAAGTTGTTTGCGATTCGCCGCGCACGCCGCCGCCCTGCGCGTCGGGATCACCGGAGAAGGATGCCCGTGCGGTGCCGTTGGTCAGCAGGAAACCGACCAGGCGGGCATGTGCCGCCAGATAGACGCAGCGCACGGAGTTCGATCCGGTTCCGTAAATCGCCGAGGGATCCCAGGCGCCCACGATCGCGGGCATGTTGCTGGTGTCGCCGCTGACGCTGCGCACCATGATCGCCTTGTCGATGACCACGCGGTTGGTCAGTCCAGCGCCGGCCGGCCAGTTGGTGCGTCCGCCCGTGTCGGTCGTGAAGCCATTCTCCACCCAGACGGTATCGCCATGCACACAACGGTCGATGGCCGCCTGGAGCGTGGTGGCCGCGCCGGCCCAGTTCGTGTAGCCGCCGGCCGCATCGTCGCCGCCCGCCGCCGACACGAAGCGGTCGACATTGTAGCCCCCCCTCGATCTTCATCGCCAGCAGCAGGCCATAGGTTCCGGTATTGCCGGGGCCTTTGCCAATGCTGAGCCGCACGTTGCCTTCGGCGTCGGCAACGATGCCCTGCACGCGGGCGACTTGGTCGGTGTTGTTGCCCGCGACGAGGGTTCCGTAGCCCTCGTTGGCACCCTGAACCCGGTAGAGCGTGCAATAGTTGTTGGCCGTGTTGATATACGAGGCATAGAAGGTAAAATCGTAGGGCCTCCCCGGTAGCAACCCATGCACGAAGACATCGGCGATTTTGTTTTGCGCGTAGGCCTGGGTCCGTCCCGCCGGCGCGAATTCCGCGGCATCCCCGATCGGCGCCGGGGTCGCGTGATTCCATGTCAAACCCGTGAAATTGGTTGCGACACGGATACCCACCGGCGTAGGGGCGCCTGCCTGGTTCACAAGGTTGCTGAGGTCAACCAATTTATGAAGTTCAACGAGGTTCCAGCCCGCAGCCGACCCCTGTGTCCTGATGTAGATGGCCTCCGCGACAACCCGCGGTGCCGCCAGTGGGAGGAGCAGCAGGATCAGGCAGCGTGAAAAACGCCGAAGTCTCTCCGCATGGCGTTGCCCACCTGTTGCGCAGACCGAATGTCTGGCTCCGTCCCCGGCATGCCTCGGTGGTTGTCCCGGTGATCGGCGCGCCAGCCCGCCGCCTGCTGCGAAATCCGTCATCGATCTGTTCATGGCCATTTCTCCCGCGCGTTTACGCGCGCCCTCGGATTCCACCGCGCGCACCAGCCGCCATCACGCCCCGCGAAACCTGCAACTGGAGGGCTAAGCGATCTTAAGCGGGCATGGAGTGAAAGTCAATGCGGGATCTGACGCATGCGGGATCTGGGGTGCGATTCAACTTTGTTGAATCGCAAGGAATCCAGAATCCAGAATCCAGAATCCAAGAAGTTGCACAGCAACGATTTGCGTGCTTTTCCACCCGTCTCGGATTTTGCTTCAATTGCGTTGACACGAACCGCGGCGCATTTGTCAGCGAAAGGTGGCGAAATTCTTCTGAATTCTGTATTCTGGCTCCTGAATTCTGGGTGCGCATCCACTATTGTGGATCGCACCCCGGGATCTGACGCCGAAGTTTCCATTGCCGCCTGCCTGTGGATTCACTACCATTGAATTGCATTCAGGAAAGCGAGGGAACCATGATGAAACCGGACTGGACGAAGTGGATGCTTCCGCTGCCCCGCGGCATGGAGGTGCGCGAGGGCGAGATCAAGATCGACGGCACCACGCGCATCGCGCTGCCGCCCGGCGCGGGTGCGCTGATCAAAAAGGCCGCCGGGCAACTGCGCGACGACCTGAAAGCCTGGCGGCGGCTCGATGTGCCGATCATCACCACCGGCAAGGCGCTTGACGGCCGCGTGATCGCCATCGGCCACCCCTCGCAGAGCGCGCTCGTCCGCGAGACGCTGGCCCAGGCGCCCACGCGGGACCTGGACGGCCTGAACCGGGGGCACATCGGCAACGTCACCCGCGCCGAACCTCCCGCGGAGGGCTACCTGCTGCGCACGGCCGGCAAAGCCTGCGCCGTCGCCGGCGGCGACGATGCGGGCGCCTTCTACGGCGTGCAGACCCTGCGGCAGATCCTGCGCGGCACCGGCGGGCGCGCCATCCCGAACGTCAACGTCTGGGACTGGCCCTCGTTCCCGGTGCGCGCGATGCACCTGATGTGCCCGCGCCGCAGCAACCTGCGCCTGGCCGAACAGGTCGTCGAGACCCTCGCCCTCTGGAAGCTGAACACCCTGATTCTCTCCTTCGAATACGTGCCGAACTTCCCCTTCGAGGGGTTCGGCGCGCTCAACGATCAGCAGGAGACGCTCACCCGCCGCGAGCATGCCGCCTTTGCCGCCACGTGCCGCAGTCTGGGGCTGGAGGTCATTCCCCTCGTGCCGAGTTTCGGCCATCTCAACGGCTTCATCTTCAAGAGCAACGCGTGGGACGATATCCTCGAGCAGCATGCCGACCCCGCCAAACGCGAGGAAAAGTTCTTCAGCAAGCGCATCAACTACTGTCCCTCCAACCCGCGCAGCTTCGAGATCTTCTTCAATCTCTTCGACCAGGTGCTCGACGCCTATCCTTCGCCGTACCTGCACATCGGCCACGACGAGATCGACGACGGCCCCGTGGGCGTCTGCCCCCTCTGCCAGGGCGTGCCGGCGTGGGAGCTGCTGGCCGAGGACCTCCTCAAGATCCACGACCGCATGACCGTCAAGAAGGGCGTCCGGCTGATGATGTGGCCGGACATGATCATCCCGTACTTCCGCGGCGGCCCGCGCCACGGCATGAAGAACATCCATCCCCACATGTTCATGCACCTCGGCATCGACCACCTGCCGAAGGACATCATCATGACCGACTGGGAGTACGCCCGCCGGACCTACTATCTCCGTCCCGACGAGGCGCCCGAGGGGAGCTACCCCTCCATCCGCTACCTCCTCGACCACGGCTTCTCCGTGCTGCCGCTCGGCTGCAACGAGCCGCGCTCGCTCATGCTCTTCGCGCAGTCGGCCTTCAAGAACAGCCGCATCGACTGGCTGCCGCCCGGCAAGGGCGGCGCGTGGGCCGGCCTCGCCACGCCGGGCGCCGATGTGCTCGGGTTCGGCGGCACCACCTGGGGGCATTTCAGCCCGGACCACAAGGCCCTGCATGCCCACGCGGCGGTCGCCGCCTTCGCCTGGAATCCGAACCAGACCTGCGCCGAGATACCGGACGACTGCCGCCAGTTCATGATCGACAGTATGAGCTGGCGCTGAGCCCGCCTGCTTGTGTCGACGTGGTCTAGCGAATGATGACGAGCGACGCCTCGGTGATCAGGGAATGTTCCCAAGCGTAAGCGACAAAAGTTTGGACTAAACGTAGCCGACTAAGTGTGGGGGACTAAGCTGAGCCGACAAAGTATTTGGACTACGCACAGGCGCCAGAAAATGCACATGAAACCGCAACATCAGCCACCACAACCCCCGCACAACAAGGCCCAGGCCCCCAGACTGATCCGTCACGGTTGGTTGGCGCTGTCGTCGTCGCTCGCGCTGCTGGCGGTTGCCGGCGCGGCCCAGGCCGACCCGCCAACCGCGCGCCGCCTCGACCTCGCCGCGGCGATCGCCGACGCCGCCGCGCTGACGACCAACCGCTATCCCGACGCCGACAGCGTGCTGGTCGATTCCGCCTCCTTCGAGACCTACCACCCCGATGGCACCTCGACCGCCTGGAACGCGGATGCCGTCAAGGTGCTGACGGAGGCCGGACGGCGCGAGGCGCAGGTGCAGCGGCACTTCTTCAACGTGGCCTACAGTACCGTCACCGTCGCGCGCGCCTTCATCGTCAAACCCGACGGCCGCTGTACGACGGTCGATGTCGCCCGCGCCAGTCGCGTCATGACCGAGACGGGCCAGATGAGCGCCAATATCTACGATCCCGCCAACAAGATCCTCCAGCTCTCGCTGGCGGACCTCGAGGTCGGCGACCTCGTCTACACCGAGACCCGGCGCGAGAACCGCAAGGCGCGCGTGCCCGATGTCTGGTCCGACTACGCGCTGCTCGAATACACGGCCCCCATCCGGCGGCTGAGCTACGCCGTCTCGGCCCCGCCCGGACGCCCGCTGCGCCACCAGCGGCTGCGCGACGCCGGCAGCAACCGCGTCGAGCAGACTGAGACGCGCCTGCCCGACGGACGGACGCTCCACCAGTGGGAGGTCCACGACGTGCCGCAGGTCTTCCCCGAACCGGACATGCCCCCGCTGCACACCGTCGTGCAGCGCCTGATCGTCAGCACGGCCGAGGACTGGCCCGCCCTCTCGCGCTGGTACTGGAACCTCTGCCGGCCGCGCCTGGCCGCCGTGACGCCCGAGATGGGCACCCTTGTCACGGGGCTCGTCGCCCAGGCCGCCGCGCCGGAGGAGCGGATGCGGCGGATCTTCACCTGGGTCTCGCAGAACATCCGCTACATGGGCATCACGACCGAGACGGAGGCCCCGGGCTACGAGCCGCATGATGTCTCGATGACCTTCCACAACCGCTACGGCGTCTGCCGCGATAAGGCCGCCCTGCTCGTCGCCCTGCTGCGCCTCGCCGCCCTGGAGGCCTACCCCGTGCTGATCCACGCCGGCGCGCGGCTCGACCCCGACGTGCCGATGACCTTCTTCAACCATGCCATCGTCGCCGTCCGGCTCCCCGGCGCCGACGGCTTCACGCTGATGGATCCGACCAACGAGAGCACGCGCGATCTGCTGCCCGCCTACCTCGGCAACCGCAGCTACCTCGTGGCCCATCCCACGGGCGAACCGCTGCGCGTCTCGGCGGTCTCCCCTGCCGACGCGAACCTCGTCCGCGTCCGGAGCCGCGGCGCGCTCGACGAGACCGGACGCCTCACGCTGGAGACGCTCATCGCCTTCGAGGGCGTGAACGACACCGTCTACCGCGGCCACTTCGCCCGCCAGCCGCGCGACCAGCGGCGTCGCTTCTTCGAGGGACTCGTCAAGGCGCGCCTCGCCGGCGCCGAGCTGACAGCCTTCGAGATGCGCCCCGAAGACCTGCAGAACACCGACGAGCCGCTGACGGTCAGCCTCGAAACGCAGGCCAGGGACTTTCTTGTGCAGGGGAGCGATCGCGCGCTCGCCGAGCTCCCCTGGTTCTCGGGCTCGCTGGGCTACGCCAACCGGCTCCTCGGCCAGACTGGCCTGCAAACGCGCCGCTTCGCCCTCGAGACCGAACTGGCCTGCGGCGTCGACGAGACGCTGGAGATCGACCTGGGCTCCGGCGTCGGCGCCCCGCTGCTGCTGCCCGGGCCCATCGCGCGGGAGGAGATCGGCATCCGCTACACGCGCGGGGTCGCCGTCTCCAACGGACTCCTGCGCGCCGGCCTGCGGTTCCTGCTCGACCAGCCCAGCTATTCCGCCGCGAACTATCCCGCGCTCAAGCAGCTCCGGCGCGATCTCGAGTACGCCGCGCGCCAGCGTGCCCAGTTCACCACCGGCTCGCTGGCCGACACGCCGGATTTGCGCATCCTGGACGACCTGCTGCACATCGATATCGCCTCGTCCACATGCTGGACCGCCACCCACCACCGCGTGCAGCAGATCCTGACCTATGCCGGCAAAAAGCGCTTCTCGGAGATCAAGCTCGACTTCAACCCCGTCTGGCAGACGGCGGAACTGCTGCAGGGGATCGTCAGCAACGCCTCCGGCCAGGTGCACCTCGTCAAGCCGGAGGAGATCAACGTGATGGACGCGCCCTGGACCGGCGGCGCGCCGCGCTACCCGGCCGCCCGCACGCGCGTGGTGAGCCTGCCGGGTGTCGAGACGGGCAGCGTCACCGTGGTCACCATTCGCCGCACCCAGACGGGGGCGCCCTTCTTCAGCCTTCAGGCGCCCTTCCGCGGTTTCGAGCCGATCGACCGCCTGGCCGTCGAGCTCGTCGTGCCGGCGTCGCTTCCGCTGCGGTGGGAGGAGCCGGGCGGCGACGTGCGCTATGTCCGCCGCGAGGAGGGCGCGCGCATCACCCACCGCTGGGAAGTCCGCAGCCAGCCGGCCCTCGCGCGCGAGGAGGGGCTCCCGCCCGCCTTCACCTTCCTGCCCGTGCTGCGCGCCTCGACCGGCGACTGGCCGGACTACGCAGCCGCGGTGCGCCGCGCCTTCGACGTTGCGCTGGCCGACGACCGTCAGGCGGCGGCGCGCGCCCGCGCGCTGGTCGCGGGCGTCCGCGACCCCCTGGCGCGCGTCCGCCTCGTCCGCGACGCCGTCATGCGCGGCATCCGGCCTGCGGGCCCGGCCTTCACCGAACTGCCACTCGCCCTGACCCCCGTCGACCGAACGCTGGCGGAGGGCTACGGGCATGCGACCGACCGCGCCCTGGTGATGACCGCCATGCTGCGCGCGATCGGGTTCGAGGCCGAACCCCTGCTGGCCGATGCCGGCCAGGTCTGCTCGCCGCTCGCCAACCGCGACTACGGGGTGCCCCGCGTCGAGCAGTTCGACGCCGGCCTCGTCGCCGTGCGGCCGCGCGCCGGCCGGCTGGCGCGCCTTTTGGGCCTCGGCCGGGCGGCGGCCGTCGGCTGGCCCGGCGGTGGCCTGCCGCTCTACCTGAACGACAGCGACCAGTACGCCGAACCCGGCACCACGCCGCATGCGTACCATGCCGCGCTGGCGCGCGACGGCAGCCGCTTCCCGATAACGGTCGCCGAGCGCTACCGCCCGCTGACCGAGAACGACTGGCGCCTCGACGTCGCGGCGGACGGCACCGTGGAGATCGCCGTCTCCAACCGCATCTCCGGCCCCGCCTGCGGCGCCTTCCGCAAGCAATTCCGCGAGATGCCGCCCGAACCCCGCCGCCGCTATTTCCAGGAACTCGTCGGCGCCCTCTCGCAGTCGGCCGAGCCGCTCGGCGACCTCGAGACCGACCTCGAGAGCTACCCCGGCGTGCAGCGCTACCGCGCGCGGGCCGAGCGCTATGCCGTGCGCGAGGGCGACACCCTGACGCTGCTGCTGCCCGGCGCCGGCGAGCCGCTCGTGCCCCTGCGGGACGACCGGCGCGAGCATCCCCTCTGGATCCAGGGCAACCACGAGGCCACGGTCTGGACGGCCCGCGTCGTACTGCCCGCCGCCGCGCGGGAGGTCGTCATCGCCCCGCCCGGCTGCGACTGGATCCTGCCGGCCGGACTGGGCCGCCTGACCTGCACCACGCGTCAACGACGTCTGGCGGACGGCCGCCTCGAAGTCGAACTGCGCCGCGACACCGTGCGGGAGAGCGCGGTGGTGCCCCCCGAGCAGTATCCCGCGCTGCTGGAGATCAACCGCCGCCTGGCGCACCCGGAGATGCGCACCCTCGTCGTGCGGCTGGCGGAGGAGTAGGCTCCTGCAGCTATTCTCAATTTGGCGTCCTCCTCCGGTCGGGACGGAGCCCGACCCTCCAGTTCCTTAAAATGAACCTTAAAAAATGAACCTTTGTTGAACGATGACGGCGGAACTGCTAGACTAGTCGTCATGAAAACGCAGCTCATTGTTGCCGGGATATTGGTGGCGGCCGTAACGCTGGGCGCCGGCGCGCAGACGGGCGAACGTTTCGCCACCGCGCTCCTCGGTCGCTGGTGCGGCGGGACGGAAAATGCCGTTTTCTCCCCCTACAGCCTCTCGGCCGCCCTGGCGATGACGGCGGCGGGGAGCCGCGGCGCGACGGCGGAACAGGTGGCGGACGCGCTCGGGCTGCCCCGCGGGCCGGAGGCGCTCGCCGCGGCCTTCGCGGCGCTGGATCAGGCGCTCGCTGAAGCCCGCGGCGGTTCGCCGGGACTCGCCCTCTCGATGGCCAACGCCCTCTATC
>CAZYRQ010000069.1:0-8474 GCA_964649455.1 uncultured Lentisphaerales bacterium | reverse complement strand
GCGCCGTGGCGCACTGCGACCTGCTGATTGCCGTGGGCGCGCGCTTCGACGACCGTGTGACCGGCAAGATCAGCGAGTTCGCCCCGCTGGCGACGCTGGCGCACATCGACATCGACCGCAGCGCGATCGGCAAGAGCCTGGCGATCGACCTGCCGATACACGGCGACGTGCGCGCGGTGCTGGAGGCCCTGCGCGGACGGCTCCAGCCCCAGCCGCGCGACGAGTGGCTCCGCGAGATCGCCGGCTGGAAGGAGGCCTTCCCCTTCGCCTACGACCATCCGGCCGGCACGCTGCCGCCGCAGTACGTCATCGAGCAGGTCGACCGGGTCTCCCGGGGCAAGGCCCTGGTCGTGACGGACGTCGGCCAGCACCAGATGTGGTCGGCCCAGTTCATCACGCACCGCCAGCCGCGCCACTTCATGACCTCGGGCGGGCTCGGCACGATGGGCTTCGGCCTGCCGGCCGCGATCGGCGCGCAGTTCGGCTGCCCGGAGCAGTTGGTCGTCTGCATCGCGGGCGACGGCGGTATCCAGATGAACCTCCAGGAACTGGTGGTCGCCGTGGAGCACCAGCTCCCGCTGAAGGTCGTGATCATCAACAACGGCCATCTCGGCATGGTGCGCCAGTGGCAGCAGATGTTCTACCAGAAGAACTATTCCGCCGTGGTGCTCGGCCAGCGCCATCGCCCGGACAACGAGCACATGTCGGGCGTGTCGGACGCCTACCTGCCCGACTTCGTCAAGCTCGCCGAGGCGCACGGAGCCGTCGGCGTGCGGGTGAGCGACCCCGCCGAGGTGGCGCCCACCCTCCGCCGCGCCTTCGAAAGCCCCCGCGTCTGGGTCATGGAGTTCCGCGTGACCGCGGAGGAGAACGTCTTCCCCATGGTGCCGCCCGGCGGCACGGTCGAGCAGATCATCCAGCGCCTTGCCTGAGGAGTCCACAGATGAAACACACCCTTACCGCCCTTGTGGAGAACAAGCCCGGCGTCCTCGCCCGGATCATCGGGGTCGTCTCCGGCCGCGGCTACAACATCGAGACGCTCAGCGTCGGCCCCACGCAGGACAACACCTGCTCGAAGATCACGATGGTGGTGCCCGGCGACGACCGCGTCCTCGAACAGGTCACGCTGCAGGTCACCAAGCAGATCGACGTGCTGCGGGTCACGGACGTCACGCGCCAGCGCCACATCAGCCGCGAGCTGATCCTCGTCGAGCTGGCGACCGGCAAGACCGGACGCGCCCCCGTCATGGAGCTGGCAACGCTCTTCTCCGCGCAGGTCGTCGCGGTGCAGGCGTCCTCGCTCACGCTGCAGTACGCGGGCGACGAGCCGCAGACCGCCGACTTCCTGCGCACGCTCCGCGACTTCGACGTCCTCGACATCGCGCGGTCGGGTGTGATCGCGGTCTCGCGCGGCAACCATGACGACTAGCCCCGCCCCGGCGCTCCCGGCACGCTTCGCCGTGCTCGGCCATCCGGTCGCGCATTCGCGCTCGCCGCGCATGCACCAGGCCAATTTCGCCGCGCTCGGCCTGCACGCCACCTACGAGGCGTTCGATGTTCCCGAGGCGGAACTGGCCGGGCGGCTCAACGCCCTGCAGCAGGCGGGCTACACGGGGCTCAACCTGACGATTCCCCTGAAGGCGCGGGCGCTGGAACTGGTCGACGAGGCCACCCCGCTCGCCCGTTTCCTCGGGGGGGTCAACACCCTGCACTTTTGCGCGAACGGCCGGCGCGCGGGAGACAACACCGATGGCTTCGGGTTCCTCGCGTCGCTCCGCGAGTCGGGTCTGCCGGAACTGACCGGACGGCGCGTGCTGCTGCTGGGCTGCGGCGGCACGGGACGCGCACTGGCGCTCACCTGCGCGCAGGCGGGCGCCCGGGCTATCCTCCTCGCTAACCGCACCACCGCGCGCGCCGCCGGCGTCGGCGAGACCCTGCGCGCCGCCTTCCCCGCGCTGGCGGTGGAGACGCTGGCCGCCGATCCCGGCGCCTGGTCGCGGGCGGCGGCGACCTGCGACCTGATCGTGCACACGACGTCGCAGGGCCTCGGCGCGCACGACGCGCCGCTGCTGACGCGGGAGGCCTTCCGTCCCGGGCAGTTCCTCTTCGACGCAGTCTACACGGCGGACAAGACTCCCATCCTGCGCGAGGCCGAGGCGGTCGGCGCCCGCGGCATCAACGGCCTCGGCATGCTGGTACACCAGGGCGCCCAGTCCTTCCGCATCTGGACCGGACGCGAGCCGGATCTCGATGCCATGCGGCGTGCCTGCGGCGGCTAGTGCCAGTTGGCAGTTGGCAATTGGCAGTTGGCAGTGCGGGGGCGAGCCGCTCTTCCTGCGTCGCCTCGGCGAAGCAGGGTTCCGCCATCCTTGATTTCTGGAGGGCCGGGCTCCGTCCCATGACTCAACCTAAAAACGGAGAGGTGCTAAATTAGGGTGCCAAATTAGCGTTTTCCAGTGTGCAAATGGTACCCGGCTCTTGTACAATGACGCTGTCATCGGGCGCGGGATCATGGACATGCCCCCTGCCGGGGCAAGACGCGCCACTCGCGAGCCACAGACAGCATGGATCCCATCCGCAACCGGGCGTTCAAGATTGCCGAGCAGTTCCTGGGGCCGGGCCTACTGGGCCTGATCCTGCTGGGCTGCCTGCTCGTGCTGCGCCCCTTTGTCTCGGCCATTCTCTGGGCGGCCATCCTCTGCTATGCGACCTGGCCCGCCTGCGAGTGGCTCGTGCGGCACCTGAAAGGCCGCCGCCCGCCCGCAGCCCTGATCATGACCCTTGTGCTCGTGCTGCTGATCGCCCTGCCCCTCGCGCTCGTCGGCACCTCGCTCGCCTCCAGCGTCGAGCACCTGCTCGGGGTCGTGCGCCGGCTCAATGCCGAAGGCCTGCCGACGCCTCCCGACTGGCTGACCAACCTGCCCTGGGCCGGCGGCTACGTGAAGGAGCACTGGTCGGATCTGGCCCTCAACGCCGACCGCACGACGGAACTGCTGCGGCAACTGCTGGTCTTCTCCCGCCGCTGGCTGATCCGCAACAGCCTGCATCTCGGCCAGGGGATCGTCCAGGTCTTCCTCAGCATGGTGGTCGCCTACTACTTCTACCGGGACGGCCATCAGGTGGCGCGGCGCGTGGCCGACGCCAGCAACCGCGTGGTCGGCGAGTACACGCAGCACCTCTTCGCCCTTGCCGGCACGACGGTCCGCGGCGTGGTCTACGGCCTGCTCGGCACGGCCCTCGGGCAGGGCATCGTCGCGGCGATCGGCTTCCGGATCGTCGGCTTGCCGGCCCCCTTCTTCTGGGCCTTGATGGTGGCCCTGCTCTCCGTCGTTCCGGTCGGACCGCCCCTGGTCTGGATCGGCGCGAGCGTCTGGCTGCTGCTCCAGGAGTCGTTTGGGTGGGCGCTCTTCATGGCCATCTGGGGATTCGTCGGCATCAGCGGCATCGACAACGTGCTGCGCCCCTACCTCATCAGCCGCAACGCCAAGCTCTCCTTCCTGACGGTGCTGTTGGGCGTGCTGGGCGGCATCGCGGTCTTCGGCCTGGTCGGCGTCTTCCTCGGCCCCACCCTGCTGGCGGTCGGGCTCAACATCGCCAAGGAGTTTGCCAGCCGCGGCCAGCGCGAAACGGCCGCCCCCGCAGCTGCGGCACCCCGAATCGCTTCGCCGCCGCCGGCGGCGGAGGCTCAGTAGTACCGCGTCCGCGCCTGCAGATTGGTCTCCGCCGTGTGGATCAAAATCGCCGCCCAGCGGAAGCGGGGCGGTTCGGAACGCTCCGGCCCGGAGACCGCGAAGCCTTCGCGGGGCAGTCCGTGGAAGCCCCGGTCCATCAGGCCGTTTCCGTTCTCGTCGTGCAGCACCGCGACGGCCCAGACGCCCGTCGGCACGCGGGGAAACACGACTCGCACGCACGCGGCCGTGATCGGAAGCGTCTCCGAGAACCGGGCCTTGACGATGTTTTCCGGAAAGCCTTCCGCTGCGTCGAAGAGGGCGACCCGCACCAATCCGTTGGTGCTGCGCAGCCCCGCGGCTTCCACCCTGACCCGCGCCATGCCCGTGGTTCCCGCGTCCATCGCGGAGAGCGGAGCGACCCGTGCCAGGAACAGGAGAGGCGCCAGCCAGCGAACGAGCACGCTTCTGCGACTCTGCGACTCTGCGTTAAATTTAATACAGGCCGGCACCCACGACCTCCGCCTTGCGCACGATCTCCTTGACGATGGAGACCGGTGTGGAGGCCCCGCTGACGAGGCCTAGCGTCTTGACGCCCTGCAGCATCTCGGCCGTCAGCTCATCCGCCTGCTCGATGTGGAAGGCCCGGGAATTGACGGCGGCGCACCGCAGGTGGAGGCGCGCGGTGTTGGCGCTGTTCTTGCCGCCCACAATGAGAATGGCGTCGCACCGCCGGGCCAGCCGGAGGGCATCCGCCTGCCGCCGGTTGGTCTCGCGGCAGATCGTGTCATGCACGCGCAGGGTGATGCCCCTGCGCCGCCGCAGGCTAGCGAGAACCCGGCGGAAGGCGGCCGGCGACTGGGTCGTCTGGGCGACGAGCCCCACCCGTCCGGCGAGCTTCAGCAACTTGAGATCCCCGACAGACTGGACGACATGCACCTGTCCCGGCGGCCCGTAGCTGACGATCCCCTCCACCTCCGGATGGTGCGGCTCGCCCACGATCAGGATGCTCGCGCAACCCTCCTGCACCAGTTGCGCCACCAAGTTCTGCGCCTTCTTGACAAAGGGGCAGGTGGCATCGATCACCTGGAGCCCGCGCGCGCGCATCCGCTTTTCGACCGACCGGGGGATTCCATGCGAGCGGATGATCAGCACCTCGCCCGGCTTCAGGTGGCTGAAGCGCCTGACGGCGCGAACCCCCTCACGCCGCAGTTCCGCGATGACCTGCGGGTTATGGATGATCGGCCCCAGCGTCCGGATCGGTCTGCCGTGACGCCCGGCCGCCTCACGCGCCAGCTTGATCGCCCGCTGCACCCCAAAGCAGAAGCCGACGTACCGCGAGCATTTCAGGCAGGGGGTCGTGGCCTCTCGTTGGGGATCGCTGCGGCGGCGGTTGCTCATCGCGGCCGCTTCACCGTCCCTTCACGTCGAAACAGTAGAGGCTATCGTCGTAGCGGAGATAGAGCCGGCCGCCGGCGACGACCGGATGCGCCCAGCTCGGACCCGTGCCTTGCACCGTCAACTCGCCGCTCATGGCGAAGGCTTCGGGCGAGGCGGCCGCCACGCCCGCCTTGCCCCCATTCTCCCCGAAGAGGAAGAGCAGCCCGTCGGCAAAGCAGAGCGATCCCTTGCCCACGCCCTTCTGATTCTTCCAAGCGGGCTGCCCCGTCTTCAAATCCAAGCAGGACCAGCCCGCATTGTGGTTGCCATAGATGTAGCCCTTGTCGATCACGTAACCGCCGTGATGGCAGACCATGTCGCCCGTGCGCCAGACCTCGGCGAATGACCAGGCGCCCTCCTGGCACTCGACCTTGAAGCAGATGCCTCCCTTGCCGTAGCCGTTGGCCCAGAAGAGATATCCGTCCGCATAGGCCGGATCGGGGCAGTTGGCCGTGTTGCCGGAACTGAAATCGCTCGACCAGACCCGGCGCCCGTCTTTGGGGTCGAGGGCCAGGAGCCCGCTACCGGTTCCCTGCACGATCAGCGCGTGCGCCTGGTCGCGGATCACGATGGCCGAACTGTAGTGGGCCTTGCAGGGGGCGTCGCCGCGCCAGACATCCTTGCCCGTCCGCTTGTCGAGCGCCACGATCCCGTTGCTGCCGCCGGGCGTGACAATCACCTTGTCGTCCACGATCAACGCCGATTCGGAATAGCCCCAGCCGCCCGGCGCGCCGCCCAGCGATTTCAGTTCACGCTCCCAGACAAGCTGACGCGTCGCCGCATCGTGACAGGTCACCCGGCCGGCCCCGCCGATCAGGTAGATCCGGTTGCCGTCAATCACGGGCGTCGAGCGGGCACCGCCGTGGCTCGCGGTGTAGGCTGGCCCCTGAACCTGCTGCCACAGGATCTTGCCCTGATCGTTCAGGGCGGAGAGCGTGAGATCGCCACCCACGTCGCCCGTGGTATAGACCGTGCCCTTGACCACGGCGACGGACGAAAATCCCTTGCCGATCCCCGAAGCCTTCCACAGCAGGGCGGGGCCACCCTCCGGCCAGGCCTTGAGGAGGCCAGTCTCTGCGGATTTGCCGCTGCGCGCAGGCCCGCGCCAGCCGGGCCAGTCATCGCCCTGTACCGTCAGAACACCGCAGGCCGCCAGGCCCAGAACCGACCAGAAAATGCGCGTGCCTCGACAAGCCATAGTGAACTCCCTTTGGGTTGCCGTCCACCGTAGCAGAGGCCGCGTCACGTGTCAATCCATCAGCCTAGCCATCAGCCCAGCCGCCGGGTGACGACGCTCAGCATCTCCGCCGGCGTCCGGCAGCCCAGCAGCGCCTGGCGGCCCTCCTCGTCGAAGACGCCCCGCATGGCCGCCATCAGCTCCATGTAGGGCGCAACGGCGCCGGCAGGCGAGATGACCAGCAGGATGAAGCGGGTGGGCTCGCTGTCGATCGCGCCGAACGGCAGCCCGCCCGCCTTGATGCCGATCGCGCAGACCAGGTTGTCGACGGCCGTAGTGCGCCCATGCGGACAGGCGAACCCGTGGCGCAGCCCGGTCGACATAGCCTCCTCGCGGCGCAGAACCGCGGACAAAGCCTCCGCCTCGTCGTTCACGAGCCCCTGTTCCGCCAGGCAATGGACAAGCTCGGCGATCACATCGGCCTTGGTCGCCCCTTGCAGGTTGGGAATCATGGTCTTTTCGGCGAGGTACCGGCCCATGCGCGTGCGGCGCGCCATCCGCACGTCCTCCTCGCCGGGCACGGCCAGCAGGCGGTGCGCGTCGAGCGGCTGCTGCAGTTCCTTCAGCGTCAGTTCGATCTCGACGACGACCTCGGTCATGGCCATGCGCACGAAGGGCATCTCCTCGGCCGAGCACCGGAACGTGATCGTCTGCGGCTCGCGGGCCAGGTTGATCACCATGGCGTCCTTGCGCATCTGGTAGGTCTCCCCCGCCAGATCCAGCATGTGAACGAAGAAGCCCTCGACGCGGAACTGCTCCAGCAGATGGTTGAGCAGCAGCGAGGTGACCTCCGGCGTCGGGAAGCGGTAGGCCAGGACGGGCAGTTCCGGCGGCTGCGGCGCCCCCCGGCGCAGGCCCGGGGCGCTCGACCGGAAGGCCTTGACCAGCAGCGGGGGCGGGATCAGCGTGGTCAGCAGCGTCATCAGGATCGCCACGCCGAAGACCTCCTGCGTGATCATGCCGCGCGAGATGCCGATGCCGGCGACGATCAGCGCCACCTCGCCGCGCGGGATCATGCCGAGGCCCACGCGGAGCGCGCCGCGCGCGTTGAAGCGGCAGAGCAGGGTCGGCAGGCCGCAGCCCACCAGCTTGGCCAGCACGGCGCCGGCCGTGTAGATCAGCCCGAAGACGAGGATCCGCGGCTCGCAGAGCTGCCGGATGTTCACCATCATGCCCATGACGACGAAGAAGCAGGGCACCATGAAGAGGTAGATCGGGTGCAGATGCTCGCGGATCACCTGGCTGATGTCCGTGCGCGAGAGCGATAACCCCAGCACGTAGGCCCCGATGATCATGGCGAGCTGCGCCTCCTCGAAGAGCCCCGCGACGATCAGCGCCAGACCGAGCGCCAGGATGGCGATCTGGGCCTTCTCGCCCGCGCCCTTGAGCGCCCGGCCGATCTCGCGCGCGAACAGGATGCCGACCGCCGTCGCCCCCAGCCAGATGCCGAGCGATTTGAAGGCGATCCAGCCGATGTGGCCCCAGTCGACGGCACCGCTCCCGCCCGACGCGCCGATCACGCCCATGCCGATAGCCAGGACGACGATGCCCAGCACGTCGTCGATCACCGCGCCCGCCACGATGGTCACACCCTCGGGGGAATCGAGCTTGCGCTTCTCGGAGAGAATGCGCGCCGTGATGCTGACCGAGGTGGCGGTCGACATGACGCCCAGGAAGATGCAGGCCGGGTCGAGGAAGCTGAAGTGGCGGCCACCCATGATGCCCGGCAGCAGCCACATGCCCAGCAGCGCGCCGACGCCATACGAAGCGATCACGCCTCCCAGTCCGACCAGACCGCCCGCCAACGCGTAGCGTACCAGCAGCTTGAGGTCGGTTTCGAGACCCACCATGAAGAGCAGAACGACCGAGGCCAGTGTGCAGATGCCGTAGAGTTCGGGCGAGACCGGCGTGTTGCCGGCCCCGAGCAGGGGCGACACGTGGAAGAGCCCCTGTCCGAACCCTTCGGCCCAGGGGATGGGAATGCCGCCGAGCAGCGAGGGGCCGATGAGGATGCCGATGCAGAGCTCGCCCAGCACGCCTGGCAGATGGAATTTCTCGAAAATCTGGCCGCCGATCCGCGCCGCGAAGAGGATCACGCCGAGCTGGATGACCAGCAGCATCATGCGCTC
>CAZYRQ010000068.1:0-8561 GCA_964649455.1 uncultured Lentisphaerales bacterium | reverse complement strand
TGACCCAGAACTGCTGGTTGCGGCCCTCGGCGAGCGGCAGGGGCAGCGGCAGGGGGCCCGGCGCGTCCGCGACCGGGTCGCGGACATAGTTGAAGGGCGGGATTTCCGTGGTCTTGCCCGCGCGGCTGATGTTGACGTAGCGCGAGCCGGAACGGTAGTCGACGCGGAGGAAGTTGGCGCGTTGGTCGATGTCGACCTTCACGAGGGCGTCGTCGTGGAGCAGAAGCTCGGGCGCGAGGGTGGGAAACTCGCGGCCGCCGGCGAAGTAGGAGTTCCAGCCGCTGGCGGGATTGAACCAGCATTTGACGATCCGGATATCGAGGGCGTCGGCCGGGAGGGTGGCGCCGGATGCGCTGCGGAGGGGGGCGGCCTTGATCTCGAGTCGGGCGACATGTTGCAGGGGATGGAGCATGAAGGAGACGGACTCGTATTCGCCCCTGGCGAGCGCGGTCTCCAGGGCGTCGGTCGGCGCGCCGTCGTGCGGCAGGCGGAACGGTAGACGCTTCTCGTGGGAGTAGGGATAGATCGACGTCGCGAGGAAAGGGGCGCGGGCGAGGCGACCCGTGGCTAGGGCGCGGGCCCAGGACGCGAGGGTCGGCAGGTCGCGCGCCAAACCCGCGAGGAACTGCCAGCGGCGGAGGGAGACCTGCTGTCCGCCGACCGCCTCGGCGGCGAGGGCCGTGCACCACTGGCGGAAGGGGATGTGGGGGTGGTCGGCTGCGGTCGCGGTCAGCGATGCCGCCAGGGCGCGGGCGGCGGCGGGCGACGGCGGGAAGCGGAGGAGCGCGTCCGCCGGCAGCGCCCGGTTCCAGACGCGGACGGCACCGACGGCCCCGGTGAACCGTCTGGCACCCAGGGGCCCGAGCAGGCGGGGAACCGAGAGGGGCGCGGGCAGATCGGCGGCGACGGCGCCAGCGCGCTGGGGGATGCCGTCGTAGTAGGTGGCGAAGGCGAGGTTCGAGAGGGAATGGGTGAAGGCGACGTGGTGCCAGGCGCCTGTCGCCAGCGGTTGTTCCACCGGCGAGTAGATGTTGTAGGCGCCGAAGGCGGTGGCGACGGTTCCGGCCTCCAGCACGAGCGGCGCCTGTTGCGGCTGGCGGTGCTGCGGGATGCGGTACCCCAGGCCGATCGAGGATTCTGAAATCCGGTCGACGCGGATCCAAAGGCTGACGCTGATCTCGTCGCCGACGAGGTTCTTCTGTTCATCGGCGGAGACGGGAAACGGCACGCCGGTTTCGGATGTGCCGTCGAAGACGAGGGCATCGGTGCCGTCGGGCGCGGCGCCCCGGTCGACACGGACGCCCTTGGCGGGCGCGATCCGCGCGGGATCGAGCGCGAGGACGGCCGCAGGTGAGTCGGCGCGGAGGGTGCTGGCCACGGCGCACAGCGCGGCGAGGCTGAGCGGCAGCGCCGAGCGGCAGTGGCGCAGAGATCGGCCATGGAGGAAAGTCATCATCGTCTCCATTCAGAAGAGCGGGTCTTCATCAAGCTTGAGCGGGGAGCCGCCGTCGCCGTCCAGGTCGTCCCAGGTGACGGGCGCGGGGGTCTGCTTCGCGGGAACGGGGGTTTTCACGTCGGCCTTGACTTCCCGGCCGAGGAGGCAGTCGAGGAGATAGACGCGGCGCAGGTCGGCGAGGTCGCTGCGATAGGTGAAGAGGCGGCGCACCTCCTTGGTGAAGAAGTCATCCTTGACGTTTTCGGGCAGGCTGAACGAGGGCGAGCTCTTTTCAGGCGAGTACGCGAACATCGACAGGAATTTCCGGTTGGCCGCCAGGAAGGGCCCGAGCCGGGCGGCGAGGAAGACGCGGTCGGACGCCGGTTCGCGGGGTTGGAAGGTGGGCGTCGCGGGCTGGCGGAAACCATAGGCGGCCTCCGCAGCGGAGATCTCCCAGTCAGACCCGGCGCCCTCGTCCACCTGTCCGGCCAGATGGGTGAGGCCGAAAAGCACCCAGTTGCGGTAGACGGCATGGCGGAACGCGGCCTTGAACGGCGCCCAGGCCAGGGTGGCGTAATCCGTGTAGGGCGCGTCCGAGGGGCCGAACACGTATTGAGCGCCATCGGGGCCGTGGCGGATGATCTTGATGTCCCAGTCGATGCCCTGGCGGGCCGAATCGAGGTTGAAGGGCAGATCCGTGCCGAAGGCCTTCCACCGGAAGAGGCAGGTGATCAGCCGCTCGCCGGCGGAGGTCTTCATGATCTTGAACTCGTGGTTGAGCGGACCGCAGGGCCCGAAGCCCGCAGCGAGCCGTGTCTCGCGGATGTAAGGCCGCGAGGGATTCGGGCGGTTGCGGTGCGGGATCACGATGGCGCCGCCGAAATCGAGCGGCGCCATCGCCGGGATGTGCTCGTCGGCCGGCAGGATCATCAGATGCCGCGGGGGTACATCCGGGTTGTGGGAACGTAGGTAGATCTCGGTTTTCCCGGAGCGGGCCGGGTCATGATCCGCCCGGAAGCGCAGGGCGAGCAGCCAGCCGCTGTCGTTGTAGATGACGGCGGCGGTGTGGGCATATTCCGGTAGCCAGGCCGCTTCGCCCGCAGCCGGGATGACGGTGAAGTTCGAGCTCAGACACGCGGGAAGTTGCTGGAAGTTCTGCTCGACAAAACCAGCCGTGCTGCCGCCGTCGAGCGCGACCCAGCTCGCGTGGATGGCCTCCATGGCCTTGAGCGTCTGCCCCTGGGCCACCGGCGCGCGTCCCGCGAGCAGGAGGCCGCCGGCGATGATCGGGTACCAATCGCGAATCGACATGACGTTTCCTCGGACAAACGGCGCCGGCGGCAGGGGGCACGGCGTACCCTGCCGCGGCGGTTCAGTGGGTGGTGAACTGGCGGAGCCGCTCGATCCAGGCGATGGCATCGAGGCGCACGGTGTCCGGCACGGGATCGGTCGTGCTGATGTCCTCCGTCCAGGCGAGGGCGCGGCGGCCTTCGGCCACCAGAGTATGGTCGTCCGAGGCGAGCAGTTCCTGGGCCAGGGTCTGGAGGTAGCTCAGGTAGGCCACGTCGGCGGCGGCGGCGCGGAGCGCTTCAGCCGCGAGGGTGGAGAGGACCGCGGTGGCGGTCGGGTAGACCAGCGAACGGGAGCGGTACACCGGTCGTCCGGCATCGTTCCAGGGGGCTTCGGGCTCGACGGGGGCGGACAGGTGGATGCCGTCGTAACCCGCGAGGAAGGCGAGCAGGCCCTTGCTCCGGCGCCAGACCGCCGGATTCTCGATGCCGGGGAGCGGCGGCAACGCATCGAGGGCGACGGCGCCGATGGCGCGGACAGGTTCAAGCTGGCGCGAGGTCGCCGCCTGCGTGAACAGGTGCACGGTGTGCAGGTGCGCCTGCTGCCGGTACTCCGGCGTCTCCGCGAAGGTGAGCGGACGGAAGTCGGCGGGCGGCGGCGTGGTGAAGGCGCCCAGGCCGGCGGGCGCGTAGAAGACGAAGGCATGATCGGAGAAGCGGGCGCGTGGCGGCGGGAGCGTGTAGGGCAACACACGCAGGGTGATGGGCAGGGAGCCCGCCGGACGGCCGTCGGTCGTAAAGGTGAGACGGCCCGTGTAGCGACCGGGGGCGGCCTCGTCAGGCACGGCGAGGGTCAGGAAGATCTGCCGCGCCTCGCCCGGCACCAGGGGGAAGGGCTGGAGGGTGGCGGCATCGTCGTCCGGCACGAGGCCCGCCTGCGTGCAGGGCAGGTGCCGTCCCTTGGCCAGCACGAAATTGGCGCGGGTTTTAGCGTCGGCCCGCACGAGGTCGTCGTTGTGCAGGAGCAGCTCAGGAACCAGCACCGGGCGGTCGGGATCCGCGATCTCAGTGAACCAGGCGTTGCCGGCCTGGTACCAGACCTTGACGAGGCGGATGTCGATGACGGCCGCGGGCAGGGTCTTGCGCTCCTCCTGCACGAGGTCGGTGGCCTGGACCGAGAGCGCCTGAACCGCGGCTGGGCTCCTGACCACCAGGGAGAGCGCCTCGGTGGTGCCGCGCGCCGCGACGGCGTCGAGTCCGGTGGTCAACGCGGATGCGCCGTCGTCGCCGGGCAGGATCCGGCGCGCGCCGAAGGGCGGCGTGCTGTAGGCGGCAAGCGCCACGCCGCCCTCTGCGGCGGCCAGCAGATTGGTCGCGGCGGTGCCGACGCCCGGAGCAACCCCGGCGGCGCAGAGGAGGATAAGCGGAAAAGGCGCTAAATAGCGGTGCATAATGCCTGCCCCACCTTGCCCGGTGCCGCCGGTACGGCGCTACAGCGCGCGCTCGAGCTCCTCCATCGCGTAGCACTCGACGACATCGCCCTCGGCGAACGCCTCGAAGCCCTGGAAGAAGATGCCGCACTCCTGCAGGTCGCTGACCTCGGGCACCTCTTCCTGGAAGTGCCGCAGCGAAGCGATGCGGCCGTCGAAGACCACCTCGCGGGCGCGCTTGACGCGGACACGGAAGCGGGTGGCGATGAGGCCGTCGAGCAACTGACAGCCGGCGACGCGGCCCTTGCGTCCGATGTCGAAGATCGCGCGGATCTGCGCATGGCCCTTCACGGCCTCGCTGTACTCGGGGTCGAGCAGGTCGAGCATCGACTGCTTCACGTAGTCGAAGAGCTCGTAGATGATGCGGAAGGTGTGGACGCGCACCTTGTCGTGGCGCGCCAGCGCCGCGACGCCCGTGTCCATCCCGACCTGGAAGCCCAGCAGCATGGCGTCGCTGGCCGCGGCGCGCTGCACGTCGTTCGTGTTGACATTGCCGATGCCGGTGTTGACCACCTCCAGCGAGATCTTCCGGCTGCGGATGTCGCGCAGCGAGTCGATGATCGCCTCGACCGAGCCCTGGGTGTCGCCCTTGACGATCACGCTCAGCTGCTTCTTCTTCTGCTCGTTGAGCTTGTCGAGCAGGGTGTCCATCGTCACGGTGCGGCTGGCGGCGGACAGTTCGGCGTCCTTGCGCTCCTGGGCGAACTTCTCCGCCAGCTCGCGGGCGCGCTTCTCGTTGACCATCACGCGGAACTCCGCGCCGGCCTCGGGCACGCCCGAGAGGCCCATGACGCGCACGGCCGTGGCCGGGCCGGCCGCGAGCACCTTGCGGCCACGGTCGTCCATCAGGCCGCGCAGGCGGCCGAAATGCTCGCCGATCAGCACGACGTCGCCCATCTTGAGCGTGCCCGAGGCGACGAGCAGCGTCGCCGTCGGCCCGAGGCCCAGTTCGAGCTGCGCCTCGATCACGTAGCCGTCGGCACGGCGTTCGGGATTGGCCTGGAGCTCCAGCATGTCGGCCTGGAGCAGGATCATCTCGAGCAGGTGGTCGACGCCCTTGCCGGTCATGGCGCTGACCTCGCAGACGATCAGGTCGCCGCCCCACTCCTCGGGGGTGAGGCCTTCCGCCTGCAGCTGCTGGCGCACGCGGTCGGGCTTGGCGGCCGGCAGGTCGCACTTGTTGATCGCGACCATGATCTGCACCTCGGCCTGCTGCGCCTGCTTGATGACCTCGCGCGTCTGCGGCATGATGCCGTCGTCGGCGGCGATGATGATCACGGCGATGTCGGTGAGGTTGGCGCCGCGGGCGCGCATGGCCGAGAAGGCCGCGTGGCCCGGCGTGTCGAGGAAGGTGATCTTCCGTCCAGCAAGCTCGACGGAGTAGGCGCCGATGTGCTGCGTGATGCCGCCGGCCTCGCCGGCCGCGACCTTGGTCTGGCGGATGTGGTCCATGAGCGAGGTCTTGCCGTGGTCGACGTGGCCGAGGAAGGTCACGACGGGGGGCCGCGGCTTCAGATCCTCGGGCTGGTCCTCGGGAATGTCGTCCTCGGCATCGAGGCGCCGGATGGCCGGCTTGCGCGTCGCGGAGCGGCGCGTGCGCTCCATCTCGACCGCGTAGCCGTATTTCTCGGCGATCTTGCCGGCCTTCTCGATGTCGACCCGCTGGTTGATCGAGACGAGCACGTTCAACTGCATCAGGTCGGCGATCAGGCGGTTGGGGCGGATGCCCATCATCTCGGCCAGATCCTTGAGGAGCGTCGGGCCGCGCAACTGGAGCACCTTGTCGCCCGCGGTCGCGCTGGCGACCACTGGTGCGAAGCGCGGCTTGGCGGGCGCGGCGGCACGGACGGCGGCGGCCGGGGTCGGCGTTGGAGCGCCGGTCGCGGCCGGCTGGCCGCGCACGATGCCCGACTGGCCGCGCACGATGCCCGACTGGCCGCGCACGATGCCCGACGGGCCCCTTCCCGGCGCCTGGGCTTCGCCGCGCCGTCCCGGTGCCTGGGCCTCGACCGGCCGGGCGACGGCGGCACGGGCGCCGTGCTTCGGGGCCGGCGTGGCGGCGCGCGCATCGCGGACCGGCGTGGCGGCGCGCGCATCGCGGGCCGGCGCGGCGGCGCGCGCATCGCGGGCCGGCGCGGGCACCGGGCGGGCGGACGGCGCCGAACCGGGCGCGCGTCGGCCCGACGGCGGCCGCGGCAAGTCGACGTCACGTGTCTCTTTGGGACGCATCGGATGCGCTTTGGCGACCGACGGCGCCTTGGCCTGCCGGCCGAGATAGGCCGTGGCGATCTCCTCGTCGGGGTCGATCTCCTCCTCGGGGGTAACCCGGGCGTCCTCCGCCTCGGGCGCCTCGGCCTTCTCCCCGGACTCCAGGTCATCGGCCGCGGCATGGATGATGACCTTCTCCTCCGTCCCGACGGGCGGCAAAGGTTCGATCTTCAGGGTCTCGGTCATGCGCGCCACGTCGGCGGCGGATGCCGCCACAGCGGCATCGACCGGGGCTGCTGGAGGAGTCTTGGGCGGCCGGCCGGCCGGCGCAACGCCCCGGTCCCGGTTCTCCGCCGCGCGGGCCCGGACAATCGCCGCATCGAGCGCCTGTCGTTCGGTCTCCGCCTGGGCGCCGCGCTGCCGCGCGGCGCGCTCGCGCTTGGCGGCCAGATGGGTCTGCGCCTCGGCCGGCTCCCGCGCCGTCCCGGACGTCCGCGGGGCCAGGTGGCTCTTCAGCGTTTGGATGTCGTCGTCATCCAGGCGCGACAAGGTCGACCTCGCGTCCAGGTTCAGCGTCCGCGCCAGGCGCAGCACCTCGCCACTCGTCGTCTGCAACGCCTTGGCCAGCTCGAATATTCTCATGAAACTCCACCCTCTTGACCAGCCGCGTCCTGCCCGGCCACGCCCAGCGCATTCGCGGCATCCCATATCCTGCGGACGGCTTCCTCGGAAAGCTCGGTGACCTCCTGGAGATACGTCACTTCGGCTTCCAGGATGCCCTCGGGGGTCAGAAAGCCGTTCTTGACCAGAACCTCGGCCTCGTCGCGGCTGATGCCCTCGACCGCGGCCAGACCGTCGATCGCCTGGGACACGCGCGTCTCGAAGGACTCCTCGACATCCGTACGCTGGATGTCGACCTTCCAGCCCAGCAGCTTCGAGGTCAGGCGCACATTCTGTCCCTGGCGCCCGATGGCCAGCGAGAGCTGGTCGGGGTCGACCATCACGCGCAGCATGCGCGAGGCCTCGGAGACGACCACGACGCTGGCCAGCCGCGCCGGCGAGAGCGCCTGCGTGGTGTACTGGCGGATCTCCTCGTGCCAGCGGACAATGTCCACCCGCTCGCCGTTGAGCTCGCGCACGATGTTGCGCACGCGCGTGCCGCGCAGGCCGACACAGGCGCCGACCGGATCGACCTTGTCGTCATGCGAGCGCACGGCGATCTTGGCGCGGTTGCCCGGGTCGCGGGCGACGCCCATGACCTCGACGATGCCGTCGGCAATCTCGGAGACCTCGATGCGGAAGAGCGCCTTGACGAACTCGGGACAGGCGCGCGAGAGGATCACGCTCGATCCGTTGACGCTCGGCTGGACCTTGTAGACGTACGCGCGCAGGGTGTCGCCGATCTCGAACTCCTCCTTGGGAATGCGCTCGCGGGCGGGCAGCAGGGCCTCGACGCGGCCGATGTCGATGATCAGATCCCGGCGGGCGATCTGGCGCACGGTGCCGCTGACCACCTCGCCGATGCGGTCCTTGTACTCGATGTAGGCGTTGTCGCGCTCGGCCTGGCGGATCTTCTGCATGATCATCTGCCGCGCGTTCTGCGCGCCGATCCGGCCGATCTGGGTGGGCGGCAGCTCGATTTCGATCTCCTCGCCGGCGACAACCTCCGGCTTGATCTCGCGCGCCTTGCGCAGGGAGATCAGGCTCGGCCCCGTGTCGTCCTCCGAGACGATCATCGACTGGAAAGCCTTGACCGCCAGCGTCTTGCGGTCAATGCTGACGCGCAGGCCGTCGGCGACGCCGAGACTCTTGCGGGCGGCCGCTTCCAGTGCGGATTCGATCGCTTGGATGATCAGCTCGCGGCTGACTCCACGCTCGCGCTCCATGTAATTGATGACCGTCAGCAGTTCGTTGTTCATAACGCTCATGATCCACCGGACTCGGCGCCGCGCCGCCCTTTGGTTGTCACCATAGAACAAACGGGGCGGGCGCAGGCCCACCCCAATCCTTCAAAAACCTTTTTAAGGAGGAAGTCGATAGTACCCTGCCGGGAAAACAATGTCAACGCTTTCGAGACACGCGGAGTAATGGGGGGCGCATGGCAGTTCTGATGGTGGTCTTGGAGAGGGTCAAGTGAAA
>CAZYRQ010000067.1:0-8619 GCA_964649455.1 uncultured Lentisphaerales bacterium | reverse complement strand
CGCGGGTGCGCTATTTCGAGCTCTGGAACGAGTGGAACATCGCGCCCTACTGGGGCGACAAGCCCGACGTGGCGCGCTATCTGGATGTCGCCCGCGCCGCGCTTCCCGTGCTGCGCGAAGCCGCCCCGCGCGCCAAGATCATGAACGGCTCGACCGCCGGCTTCTGCTTCGGCATCTCGGACTGGAGCGCGGAGGAATTGACGCGGCAGGAGAAGACCAGCCCCTTCCTCATCGCGGTCGGCGCCTTGCTGCCGCACATCGACGTGGTCGGCTGGCATCCCTTTTATCAGGCCGACCCCGATACGCCGCGCGCCCGCAACTACGCCGCCGATATCCGTGCCTTCCAGCGCTGGTGCCGTGCCCGCGGCTTCCGGGGCGAGTATATGGCTACGGAATGGGGCTACGCCTCGAACTACCCCGCCACGATGCCGCCCAACTGGTGGGGCACGTTCAACTGCACCGAGCTGGAGAAGGCCAAGTACGTCGCCCGTCTGACGGTGACCCATGTGGCGCTCGGCGTGGCGTCGTTCTTCAACGAGCTCTGGACGAGCACCTATCCCATGGACATTTCCCTGCTGCGCCGCGCGTTCATGGCCGATCCGATCACACCTCTGCAACCATCCGCCGCCTACTACACGGTGCGCAACCTCTCTACGGCGCTCGAGGGCGTACGTCCCGCCTCCTTCGCCTGTCAGATCGAGGAATGCGCGAGCGAGGTCGAATGGTTCACGATGCGGCGGGCGGGCGAGCGGCTGGTCGCGCTCTGGCGTCCGGGACGCGCCACGGACAACGATCCCGGAACTCCGACCACGCTGCGGGTACGCGGTTGCCCGGGCCGCTGCACCGCGTATGACCCGCTGAACGGACGGGAATACGACCTGGCGACAACCCAGGCGGGCAACAGTACGTGTCTCCCGCAATTGCTGCTCCGGGACTATCCGCTCATCGTGCGGCTGCAGGAGTAAAGGGAATTTGCGAATGCACGAATGGACAAGGTAGGACAGGCATTCCTGCCTGTCCCTGTGGGGGCAGCGAATGCACGAATGGACAAGGTAGGACAGGGCATTCCTGCCTGTCCCTGTGGGGGCAATTTGGCGTCCTCCTCCGGTCGGGACGGAGCCCGACCCTCCAGTTCCTAAGAATAACCTTTGTTGCCAATGATGGAGGGACGACCTCCGCGTCGTCCGGTGTCTGAAAAGGGGCCAAATTGAGAATGGCTGACTCATCATGCGCTGCCCGCGCACCCCCGTGGCAAGCCGGATGCGGTCGCATGCGATTTTGGAATTGCTGCAGAGTCCGGGATGGCCGACAGATTCCGGGATTGCCGTCGCGGTCATCGGCGTCTATGATGCAATCCTCGTCATTGGCGCGGATTGGATGCCTGGGCAGGCAGACACGCGCCGACGCTTCTCAGGGATGGGCGATACTCCATGCGCAACATGCTTCGCTGCCGTGACGGATGGCGCTTCCGCCGCGGCGAAAACCCCAACGCCGAGGCGCCAAGCTACGACGATGCCGGCTGGGAGGCGGTGGCCGTGCCGCACGACTGGGCCATCTGCGGGCCGTTCGGCAAGTTCGAGGACGCCCAATTCACCCGGATCGTCAACGACGGGGAAGTCGTGTCGAGCGGCCATTTCGGCCGCACCGGCGGCCTGCCGCACGTCGGCCAGGGCACGTACCGCCTGCGGATAAATGTAGAGTCCGCCGCAGCAGGGCAACGCTTCTACTTCGTATTCGATGGCGTCATGAGTCATTCGGCCGTTTTCATCAACGGGCATCCCGCAGGCGGACGGCCCTACGGCTACAGCTCGTTTGCCGTCGAGGCGACGCCCTGGATCGTTCCGGGCGGCGTGAATCTGCTCTGCGTCCGGGCGGAGAACCTGCCCGCCCAGTCGCGCTGGTATCCCGGCGCCGGCCTCATCCGCGACGTCCATTTCCTCTCCGTCGATCCACTGCACGTGGTACCGTGGGGCCTCTGGATCCGCACGGCGGCCATCTGCGGCACGCGTGCCGACCTCACCCTCGGCGTCACGGCGAGCGGCCCTGTGGCTGGCTTCGACTACGCCATCGCCGACACTTCAGGGCGCGAAGTGGCCCGCGGGCGCGCCGCCGGTGGCGCCGTGGCCACCGTTGGCCTGGATCCCTTCACTCCTTGGGACATCGAGGCGCCGCATCTCTACACGGCCACCATTACCCTGCGCAGCGAACGGGACGAGGCGACGGACACGGTGCAGCAGCGCTTCGGCATCCGCGACATCCGCTTCGATGCCGGGCGCGGCATGAGCCTCAATGGACGTCGGGTCGTCTTCAAGGGCGTCTGCCAGCACCACGATCTTGGACCGCTCGGCGCGGCCTTTTCGCGGCCAGCGGCCCGGCGCCAGCTCGCCATCCTGCGCTCGATCGGGGTCAACGCCATACGCACGGCGCACAATCCGCCCGCGCCCGGCTTACTCAACCTGTGCGACGAGATGGGCTTCCTCGTGATCGACGAGGCGTTCGACTGCTGGCAGATCGCCAAGGTGGCGAACGACTACCACCTGCACTTCGACGAGTGGGCCGAGCGCGACCTGGTCGACCTCGTCGTCCGCGACCGCAACCATCCTTGCGTCGCGCTCTGGAGCATCGGCAACGAAATGCTGGAACAGAACACCGACGAGGGCTGGCGTGTCGCCGCAAGGCTGCGCGACATAGTGCACCGGACTGACCCCGACCGGTCGGTGACGGCCGGGCTCAGTTTCGGCGACGCGGCACTCGACAAGGGCATGGCCAAGGAGATCGACGTGCCGGGCTTCAACTACAAGCCGCGCCGCTACCAGGAGTACCGCGACCGGTTGCCGGGGCGGCCGATCTACGGCAGCGAGACGGCCTCGGTGGTCAGCAGCCGCGGCGAGTATGCCTTTCCGGTAATCGACCGGCTCGCCCTGCGCCCGGGCCTGCAGATGTCGAGCTACGACGTCGAGTATCCCCCGTGGGCCACCTCGGCCGAGGAGGAGTTCACCTACCAGGATCGCCATCCCTGGGTCATGGGGGAGTTCGTCTGGTCGGGTTTCGACTACCTGGGCGAGCCGAGCCCGTACAATCACCACTGGCCCGCGCACGCCTCCTACTTCGGGATCTTCGACCTCTGCGGGCTGCCCAAGGATCGGGCCTACCTCTACAAGAGCCGCTGGACGAAGGAGCCGGTGCTGCATTTGCTGCCACACTGGAACTGGCCCAACCGGGCCGGGCTGACGACACCGGTGCATTGCTACACATCCTACGAGACGGTCGAGCTCTTTCTGAACGGTGTCTCGCAAGGCGTTCGGAGCAAGCGGGACGCCTACCGTCTGGTGTGGAACGAGGTGGTCTATGCGCCGGGCGAGTTGCGCGCCGTGGCGCTCGCGGCGGACGGCACCGTCCTGCAGGAGACCGTCGTCCGCACGACCGAAGCACCGGCCGCGATCCGGCTCGAACCGGAGCAGACCGATATTACGGCCGACGGCGAGTCGCTCGCCTTCATCCGCGTCTCGGTGGTCGATCCGCGCGGCGACCGCCATCCGACGGCCTCGGACCGGGTCGCCTTCACAGTCGAGGGCCCGGCCGATCTCGCGGCCGTGGGCAATGGCGACTCCACCTCGCTGGAGACGTTCGACCAGGATCACATCCGCGTGTTCAACGGGCAGGCGCTGGTGGTGCTGCGTTCACGGGTCGGCGTCGGCGGCGATGTGATCCTGAAGGCGGCGTCTGACCACCTGGTTTCCGCGTCGGTGTCGTTGCGGATGGTGGCGCGTTCCTGACCCCAAAAAACCGGGATCCGTTTTCGGATCCCGGCTCGCAAGGTCGCCGTCTGGCGTCGGTCGCAGCGCTACTGGATCGAGACGAGCCCGGGGGGCGGTGCGATATCGAGGCCCCACATGGCGGTATAGCCGGTGACAGCTGCGTTGGGTCCGAAGGTCTGGGCCGCAAGGATCCAGATGAGCCCGAGCGTCAGCAGCAGGGAGGCGACCGCCGCGATGATGAAGACCGGGTTCACGGTGTCGGGCGCGCCGAGGGGCCGCATGCCGGTCGGCAGCGCGAGCGGCTGCATGTCGCCCTCGTCCGTCGCACCGCCCTCATCGCCATCTGCCTGGCCGACATTGATTTTGATGCCGGTGGCTGCCGACGGACGCTTGATCTTGATCGTCTTGCGCCTGGTGGGGGAGCCATCCTCCTCCGCCGACCCGGCGGCTTCGGGCGGCAGCGCCTGAGTCGGCAGCCGCGCGGTCGACGACTGCTGTGGGAGACCGGCCGCGGGCGGCACGAGCCCCGTCTTGCGGACCGTCGCCGCGGTCGCCATGGGGATGGCGATCTGTCCGGTGGAGCCGGTCTTGAGCTCGGAGGGCCGCTTGAGCCGTATGGTCTTCGGGGCGCCGGCGTCGAGTCCCTCGTTGGCGCCCAGTGCCGCCTCGAGCGAGATACGCGAGGTCTTGGACTTGGTGGCCTCCACCTGCGACGGGGAGAGCGGCTTGGTGCCCTCGGGCAACGGCGCGGCGCCGGGTTGGGGGGGGGGCATCGGACGCAGCTTGACCGTCTTGAACTCGGCTGTGTCGTCCGTCGTTCCGGTCAGGTTGGCGGTCAGCGGTAGATCGACCCGTGTCGTCTTGCGCTTGGCGGCCTCCGTGTGCGTGATGGGCACGCCGAACGAAGGATTCTCCGAGGCCGGTGCCGACGGTGCCGGAATGGCGGCTGGAACTGCGGCTGCGGGCTCGCCGGGACGGCGCAGGGTGGGGCGCCGCAATAAGGGTGAGACAGGCGAGGAACCTGCGGCCGGCGCGGCATCCGGCGCGGCCGCCGGCTTGAAGGGGGTCTGCCGGGGGGGTGCGGAGCCTTCGGCGGGAGTTCCAGTCTCTTCCTGATCAGCCATGTCCATTCCTCGGGGTTCGTTGTTCTGGCCTGAAGTTTACCACAGACGGCGTTAGACCGCCATGACTTCCGCTTCCTTGGCCTTGACCTCCGCGTCGATTCTGGCGATGTGCGCATCGGTCTCCCGCTGCACCTTCGCCAGTGCCTGGTCGCGCTGATCCTCGCTGATCTTGGCGTCCTTCTGCAGGGCCTTGACCGCGTCGTTCGCGTCGCGGCGCACATTGCGAACCGAGATGCGCGCGTCCTCCGCGTGGCGGCGGGCGACCTTGACGATCTCCTTGCGCCGCTCCTCGTTGAGCTCCGGGATCGGGACGCGGATGACGCGTCCGTCGTTCATCGGCGTGACCCCCAGGTTGGCGGCGAGGATCGCCTTCTCGATGTCGCGCAGCGAGGAGGGGTCGAAGGCGTTGATCACGATCAGCCGGGGTTCCGGCGTGGAGATGCCCGCCAGGTCGCGCAGGCGCGTCGGCGCGCCGTAGTAGATGACCGACACGTTCTCCACGAGCGCCGGCGAGGCCTTGCCCGTGCGCAACCCCGAAAACTGCTCCTTCAGGAGGGCGCAGCTCTTGTTCATCTTGTCCAGCGCGTCGTGCATGACGCCGTCCAGCGTGTCCATGTGTGCTGTACTCCTTTATGCCCCGGGTTCGTCGTAGACCAGGGTGCCGACCTTGCTCCCGGTGACGACGCGTTCGAAGGCGTGCGGTTCGAAGAAATCGAAGACGATGATCGGAATCGTGTTCTCCATGCAGAGCGCGAAGGCGGTCGAATCCATCACCTTGATGCGGCGCGCGAGGGCCGTCTGGTAGCTGAGGCGGTCGTAGCGCACGGCCGTGCGGTCGTGCTTCGGGTCGGCGGTGTAAACGCCGTCGACCTTGGTGGCCTTCAGGAGCACATCGGCCTGGAGCTCGCTGGCACGCAGGGCGGCGGCGGTGTCGGTGCTGAAGTAGGGGTTGCCGGTGCCGCCCGCCAGGATGATCACGCGGCCCTTGTCCAGGTGGCGCAGGGCGCGGCGCAGGATGAAGGGCTCGGCGACCTTGGGCATCTCGACCGCCGTCATGACGCGCGTGGCCAGACCGATCTTCTCGAGTCCGTTCTGGAGGGCCAGCGCATTGATCACCGTGGAGAGCATGCCCATGTAGTCGCCCGAGCTGCGGTCGATGCCGCTGGCCTCGCCGATCGCGCCGCGGAAGATGTTGCCGCCGCCGAGGACAACCGCCACCTGGCAGCCGAGGGCGGCGACACACTGCACGTTGGCCGCCATGGCGGCCACCACCTGGGGACAGATGCACTCCCCGCTGCCGGGATTGCGCAGAATCTCGCCGCTCAGCTTGAGCAGAACACGCCTGTATTTGAGCTGCCCTTGATGTTCGCCCACGTTCAGCAGTCCTTCTGCACGGTCATTCCGTGCCCATGTACCAGTTCACTATAGCGCAAAGGCGCCTTCCCGGCAACACCCAAAGTGGAACCTGCTCGTAGCCCTGGGGATCCTGCTGAACGTGGCGGCGTTGATCCGCTACCGGCGCTACCTCGCCCGGCTCGCGCGTGGCGAGATGCCCGATGTGAAGACGCGCCTGGAGACCGCGCTGGTGGTTGCCCTGGCGGTCATGGGTGCTGCGGCCCTGCTCTACCTCGTCTTTACGGCCCGGGTGCTCTGAAGCGACTACGGCGCGGGAAACGCCTGAAAAGTGGGCGTGAACCTGTTGGCAGTCCGGAGGTGGGGTTAGCCGTTCCCGGCGCGCCGCAAGTAGGGGATTGAACGCAGAGATCCTGCTTTGCCTTCGTGGCGCTACCCGGCACGTGTCGACAGCTGCCGCAGAGCCTGTTCGGCGAACCCTACGGCGAAGGGCACCGGATCTTCGTTGAACCATTGGTGTGACACTCGGACGTTAGCGCGGTTCACCAGTGGTGGTGTTGAACGGGTGCTCGATACGGTGTTTGGCGCGTGCGCGCTCGAACCAGGCTTTCACGGCGTCCGGCAGGCGCGCCCGCCGCAGATATGCTTCCAGCACTTTGCCTGTCGCGGGCGCGGGAGTGCGCACCAGAATATGGCTGGCCTGTACCGATTCGGGAATCGCGGGCTCGGTCGCCGTGGCCGGCCGGGCGGCATGGCGCGCGTCGACACGGATGATGTGCAGTCCCTCCGTCGTCTCGATTACCGGCCCGATCTCGCCTACGGGCTGCCCGAATGCAGCCGTCTCGAAGGCGGGGTGGCTCTTGCCGCGTACCAGTTGGCCGATACTGCCCCCGCTGCGCTTGCCGCTGGGGCATTGCGAGTGCTCGGTCGCCAGTCGCGCGAAATCCTCGCCTGCCAGCAACCGCTTGCGGATGGCGTCCGCCATCTGGCGCTTTTCAAGGCGTTCGGATGCCCGCCGCATCGCCTCGGCTTCGATGTCCGCCTCGCCGATGGCGATGGTCGGCAGAATGGTGCGTTCGATGAACACATCGAGTTCCAGGCCCTCCTCGAACTCGCGCCGCGCGCGCGCTTCGCCAAACGGCGATTCCTGGAAGAAGCGCTCGACCGTGATGCCGCGCTTTTGTTTGAGGGTGCGTGCCAGGCGCGCCAGGCCATTGGTGCGGTCGCTCGCGGTCACGACGGTTCCTGCGCCGCGCGCCTCGTCGAGCATGATGGTCTTGTAGATAAAGATGTTGGCCGCGCGGCGCCGGAACGCGTCCAGAGCCTCGGCCTCGCGGCCCTCGGGGATGCTGATCCGCCGACGCTCCTCGATGTAGTAGTTGGTGGCGAGGTTGTTGAGTGCGCCCCAGGTGAGCGCGTGGTTGTCCACACGCACCGCCACGGCACGTGGGTCGGGGTCCTGGGCGGTCATTGGGGCAGGTTGGCGGGCGGTTCTTGAGCAGCCGGCGTTCCCGGCGAGCAACGCGCCCGCCAGCAGGAATCCGCACCTACCCAGCCCGGTTGTTTTCGAATTCATGTTCCGTCTCCTGTTGGGTCTCCAGCCACGCGAAGGCCGCCTGCCGGGCGGTCATGGGCAGATCGAGATGACATTGCAGGAACATTCCCAGGAACCGTCGCACCACGGTGGTCGTGTCGGGTGGGGTGGAGGGGACGAATGGGCGTTCCGGAACCGTATCCGGCAGTTGCCAGGTGCGCAGTGCGGCGAGCCCCGCCTCGTCGATGGCCACCGAGCTTCCGCCAGGAAGGTGGCCGCGCGAGTGTACGCAGCGGAGGCGGCCGGCGGGCAGCAGGAAGCGGCAGGGACGGTGGCCGGAAGTCAGGCTGCAGTCCGCGCAGGGTGTGAAGTCCGGAGCGATGCCGAGCGCGTCCAGCAGGGCGAACTCGAAGCGCAGAATCACGGGGATGGGTCGGGTGCCCGCGTCGAGCGCGTCCAGCGCCTGGTCGAGCAGGCCGAAGGGTGTCGGCGCGGCCAGCATGGGAACGGTGACACGGTTGACCAGCTCGCACAGGTAGCTGGCGGCGACCGCGCCGCGCCAGTCGGTCCGGAGACGCGGACGGCAGGCGAGGGGCGAACACTCGCGGGCGATGTGGATGCCCCCGTGCTCGCGGCGGTAGAAGAGCAGCTCGCAGCGCATGGCGAGGTCGTACTGGCCGAGGAAGGCGCTTTTCGCGCGGCAGGCGCCCTTGATCACGGTGACGACGCGTCCGTGGTCGGGCGTCAGCCAGGTGACCACGCGCGACGTGCGCGAGAAGGGGTGGATGCGGAGCGCGAGGGCTGTGGTCTTGATGATCACGGCAACACGAAAGCGCGTTTTGGAAGACTG
>CAZYRQ010000066.1:0-8739 GCA_964649455.1 uncultured Lentisphaerales bacterium | reverse complement strand
TGGCGGCCATCGGCACGACCGTGTTGCCCGAGGCCTGCAGGGCGCTGTTGGCCAGAAAGAGCAGCAGACCGAGCGACATGCCTGCCAGGCTCGGCCGCAGGTAGCGCATCGCTTCGGCGGTCACGTCCGCCTCGGCGCCCAGCAGCGTGCAGACCGTGCCGAGCCAGGGCAGGCTGGCAAGGCCCAGCAGAAGCCCGACGCCGATGCCAAGGGAGATCGACTGGGCGGCGATGGACGAGGCCCGCCGCGCATCGCCCGCACCGTAGGCGCGCGAGACCAGCGCCACCGTGCCGGTCGCCAGCCCCATCTGGATCGGGAAGAGGGCCATGAGCACGGCGCCGGAGAGGGCCAGCGCGGCGACGGAGACAGGCCCGAGCCGTCCGACCCAGTAGAGGTCGATGAGGCTCTGGGCGTTCTGCAGCACGGCGCTGATGAACATCGGGCCGGCCAGCAGTAGGACGGCCCGGGGCAGGCTGCCCGCGAGCAGCGCCGAAGATCGGTCAGGGGGATTCTTCAACGATCAGGGTTTCCGGTTGCGGGTGAAGGGTGATGCGCGGCAGGGGTTCAGTGGCGGCGCGCAGTCCCCGGAAGAGCACCGCCCGGGCGGCGAACTGGTTCTGGCCATCCGCGCCCAGCCGCCAGCGGCAGACCTCCAGTCGCCAGGGTTGTGTGCGGGTGCCGCCCAGCGTGGTCGCGCCGGCGCGCGAGAAGAGCACCAGCGAGAGGACGGTCTCCGGCGGTGCGTTGTTCGTCGAGACGCCCAGCAGCTCGCGCCGGTCGAAGAAGTCGCGCAGGTCGCGTGTCAGCGCCGCCTCGAGTCGCGCGCGCAGGGCGGGCGTGGCGGCTTCGCGCCAGGCGACGTCGATCGATGCGCCCTCGCGCACGGCCCAGACGCAGCCGGTGCCGGCGATTTCGCAGTCAAAGCGACTATCGGGCCGCCGTTTGACGGGCATGGCCGCCGTCGCCGGGAGGGCCGTGACCAGTGCGACTTCGGCCTCGCGGCCGCGGTTCCCGGCCAACGCCACGCGGACGGCGCGCCGCCCCGGCAGCGTCGGCGACGCGACGATCAGGCGGGCGGGATAGCGCACGTCCGACGGCGCCTCGCCGGGCTCTCCGCGCAGCTTGCGGCGCACGACGATCTTGCGGGTCTCCGCGCCCTGTTCGAGGTAGAAGACGGTGGTCAGCAGGTGGCCCGCGAGCGTGCGGCCGTCCGCCAGGGTGACGGTACAGTCGAGTTCCAGCGTGGGATACGGCTCGCCGGTCTCCTCGCGGGCCGTCTGCCCCGCCTCCAGGAAGCGCCAGGCGCGCTCCAGACGCTGCGTGGCGGGATGCCAGTCGAGCGAGACCAGTTGATCGAGACGCCACTGCCAGAGGCGCTGGCCGTCGTGAAAGCGCAGGTCGCCCTGTCCCGAGAGCTGCAGACGGCCATCCCAGGAGTCGCCATCGGACCAGATCACCTGATCGGCATGCGTCGGCCCGCCGGCAGCGAGCAGGCCCACCGCCAGCAGGACGGCGGCGAACTTGGCCCCGGCTGCCATACCCCGTCCATCGCACGCCCGCCGCATCTGGTTGCCCTCCGTTTCCGACGCGCCGCGCGTCCGTCGGCCGCCGGCGCCACGTTCCGCGCCCATCAGGGGGCGGGCGGCGGCAGGAGGTGCTCGCTGAGGATCTCGCACAGCGGATCCGTGCCCGGTTCGCAGAAGCCGAGGTGGTTGTGGCGGCGCCAGCCTTCGGCAAAGATGCAGCGCCCCGAGCGCGCCCCCATCTCGCGGCAGAGATCCTGCATGGTCTGCAGGTAGGCGTTCATGGCCTGGCTCGCGTCGAGCCAGGCCTGCTGGCTCTTGTGTTCCGCCAGCGCCTCGGTCTTCTCCTCGATGACCGAGCCGATGTCGATGAAGAAGTCCGGCTCGCAGAAGCGGTTGAGCGCGTCGCGGTGCCCGTGCGGCTGGGCATGGTAGACCGTGATGGGCCGGTCGACGGGCGGCCGGGGCGGCGTGACCGGGAAGTTGGGCATGCCGCGGCAGAAGGCGCCCATCACCGCCAGGCGGCAGGTGTTGGTATGGTCCTCCATGTAGTCGAAGGGCGACGGCACCAGGAGGATATCCGGCGCCACCTCGCGAATGACCGAGGCCACGCGCGCGAGCAGCGGCTTGTCGTAGAAGACCTCGACATCGACGGCGACCGGCGGGTGGAAGACGGCGCCGAGCCGCCGGGCCGCATTGCGCGCCTCCTGCGTGCGGACGCGCACCGTGGTCTCGGCATCCATGACGGCCGAGCCGCAGGAGCCGTTGGCCACGTTCATGTAGTGCAGCTCGCAGCCCGCGCGGCCCAGCAGGATGAAGGTTCCGGCCATGCCGAACTCGATGTCGTCCGGATGCGCCCCGATCGCCAGCACGCAATGGCGCATGTCAGTGCATCTCCACGCCGCAGGTGCCGAAGCCCGGCCGCAGGAAGCTGAACCGGACATCGGGGTGGTCGGCCAGCAGCGACATCGGCACGGCGGCGTCTGGCAGCCGCTTGGCGATCATGAGGGTCGTCAGGCGCATGCCGAAGGGGTTGTCGTGGTGGCCGGGATGCCAGATGGAGACCGTCTCGGCGCGCCAGGTCTCGGCGGGGCCGACGGTCATCGCCTGGTGGGGAACATTCTGCACCGTGCCGCCGCCCGAGGTCCGGGCGTTCTGCATGAGGGTCATGGGATGCAGGTCGACGAGGCGCGTGGTCAGCCGGCGGTAGACTTCGGGAGGCGGGGGAGCGTCGACATAGGGACCCTCGCGCTTGGGCGGATCGTTGAAGGCCCAGTGCTTGACCTCGCCCTGTCCGCCCTGCATGAGGACGCAGCGGGCCTGATCCCAGCTCCTGATGAATGGGGCCGTGTCGACATCGGGGAAGTGGATCTGGCCTGCGGGCATGCGCAGGTCGGGGCGGATGCGGTCGAAGCAGAGCTCGTGGGCCGTGCGGGCGAAGCCGAGCGGAAACTCGCGCGAGACCGCGCGCCCGTTGACGACCCACTCGTCCATGCCCCAGTAGTGGCAGTGGTGCAGGCGGAGACCGAGCGCATTGACGAGCTGGGCCACGAGCGGCAACTGCTCCGTGGGGCCGATCGGCCCGCAGAGACCGGCGGGGCGTTCCGGCGTGGCCTGCTTCCAGGCCTCGATGTACTCGAGCGCCTCGGCCAGATAGAACTCCTGGACGGTGTCGTAGAACCGCACCTGGAAGCCCGGGCGCGACAGGGCGAGCACATCCTGCGCGCTCAAGCGCGCGGCCTCGTCGAGCAGTTCCTTGTCCAACGTGGTATAGTCCCACCAACCCGGTGCGACCTTGCTGATCATGCGCATGCTCATGCTCCCATTGAAGGCTTCGGATGAAATCGGACAACAAGCCCGTAAACAGTGGTTGCACTATAGCAGAAGCCAATGTGCAGAAGAAGGGGGAAAAACGAAGGCTTGTCTCTGTGGCGTGGCTTTGTTATAAAAGCGCCGTATTTCCGTTCTGGTTTTTTAGCCGTTTGAAGACGCTTCTATCGCTTGCCGTGTTGCTCTCGCTTACCGGGGGACCTGTTGTGTCCGCCGCGGGAACCAATTGTGCCACCGGAGGAGCCGCGCAACAGGTGGAAACGGTCGGCGCGCCGGCGCCGGACGAGCTTCCCCCGCCGCCGCAATCGGCGCGGGAGGTGCTGCAGGGCACGCTGGCGCGCTTTCCGGTCGAGACACTTTCACTCACCGGGGAACTGATTGTGCGCCGCCAGCGCGGCGTCGTCCTGCACGAGGCCGGCTTTGCCATCGAACTCGCCTGGGGCGAGGATCCGCCCCGCGCCAGCTATCACCTGCGCGACACCTTCGGCCGCAGACTTGAAAGCCTGACCATCCGGCGTCGGCCCGACGGAACTGCGGAGCTGACCTGGCTCGACGCCGGGGGGGCTGTCCGCGACACCCCGCCCGCCCTCACCGGCTTCGTTCAGGAGACCGACATCACCTGGCTGGATCTCACGCTCGCCTATCTCTGGTGGCCCGATGCCCGGCTCGACGGCGCGGCCGACTTCCGCGGCAGCACCTGTGACCTCGTGCGCGTCATCCCTCCCGAGACGATTCCGGGATGCGCCGCGGTTCGCCTGTGGGTGGATCGCCGCCTGCGTTTCCTGCGGCAGGTCGAGCAGCTCGACGCGGCGGACCGGCGCGTGCGCCGGATGTGGGTCAGCAGCGTCGGCAAAATCGGCGACCGCTGGATGATCCGCGACATGGAGGTCGAACGGCCTGGCACCGGCCAGCGCACCAAGCTCCATGTGGAGGACCTTGTTACTCCCTGATGAGCTTGCTGGCGTTCATCACCGCGGGCGTGGCACTGCTGCCCTTGATTATCCTTTCGGCCTTTTTCTCGAGCGCCGAGCCGGCCTTTTTCGCGCTGAACGCCGTGCAGGTGCAGCGCATGAAGACCCGCAATCCGGCGCAGGGCGCCTGGATCGCCGAGCAGATCAGCCGCCCCACCCGTCTGCTCTCGACCTTGCTGATCGGCAACACGCTCGTCAATATCGCCATCTCCAGCCTGGGATACGCCGTCATCGACGCCATTCCCGGCCTCGACCACTACAGCCCCGTGGTGGCGGTTCCCGTCATGACCCTGCTGCTGCTGATTTTCGGCGAGGTGGCGCCCAAACGCTATGCGATTTCGCACGCCGAGCGCCTGACCACCCTCTTCGTCCCCATGTTCAGGTTCTGGATGATTGTGCTCAATCCCCTCGCCCTTTTCCTGGCCGCCGTCACCCGCCATGCGGAGCGGTCGTTGCAGCCCGAGCGCAAGTCGCTGTCGGACGAGGAGCTCCTGACGGCAGTCGAGCTGGGCGCCGAGACCGGCGTGCTCGACGAAGAGGAGCGCTCGATGGTCGACGGCATCATGCGCCTCTCCGAAATGACGGCCAGCGACGTGATGATCCCGCGCGTCGACATCGAAGGCCTCGACCTGGAAGACTCCCCCGCCGATCACCTGGCGACCGCCCGGCGCACCCACTACCACTATCTGCCCGTCTATCGTGGCACCCCCGACGCCATCGAAGGCTTGCTCGATGTACCCCGCTACCTGCTCGACCCCGAACACAACCTCCGCCAGGCCACCTTTGCCGCCCTCTTCGTTCCCGAGACGATCGCCCTGGACGACCTGCTGATCACCCTGCAGCGCAACCACCTCCACATCGCCTGCGTGCTCGACGAATTCGGCGGCACAGCCGGACTAATCAGCCGGGGCGACATCCTGGAGACGATCACCGGCGAAATCCTGCTCGGCTCCGAGCAGGAGGCGCCCGAGATCCAGACGCTGGACGAGAACCGCTGGCTGATCGACGGCAGCACCAGCCTCGACGAGATCAACCACGAGCTGGATCTCGAGCTGGACGCCGAGGGCGTCGACCGCATCGGCGGCTGGGTCACGGCCCAGGCGGGGCGCTTCCTGCACGCGGGCGAGGCCGTCGAGGCCCAGGGCTGCCGCGTGCAGGTCCGCCGCTTGCGCAAGCTGCGCATCGAGCAGGTGATTCTGGAGCGTCTCGCCAATCCCACCGCCGACCAGCACCGCGTGGACGAGTCCTTCGATGCCGCTGACGACGACAGCGCCCCTGGCCGCGCGGAGGAGCCGACATGATCCTCGCCCTCCAGATCGCCCTGTTAATCGTCTGCCTCGCTGGATCGGCCTTCTTTTCCGGCATCGAGACCGGCATCATCGCCATCAACCGCCTGCGCTTGATGCACAAGGCGCGCAACGGATCGGCGGCAGCGGGGATCATCGAGAACTATCTGCGGCAGACAGACCGTCTGCTGGGCACCACGCTGGTGGGCAACAACATCGTCAATGTGATGATCGCCACGGTCGCCGCCGCCATCGGCGAGACGTGCAGGGGCGGCGTCGGCCAGATGGTCGCGGGTGTGCTCGCGGCCATTGCCGTCTTGATTTGCGGCGAGTATCTGCCCAAGGCCTGGTTCACTAGCCGGCCGCTGGAACGCTGCCTGCCGTTCGCCCACCTCCTTCAGGCGATGGAGCGCTTGCTCAAACCGCTGGCGTCGTTCTGCATGTTCCTCACCCAATGGGCCGCCGTCGACACCGCCAACAGCCGGCGCACCCACTTCGTCACCCGCGAGCATCTGCATCTGCTGACGCGCGACAGCGAGGCCGGCGGGCAAATCTCGACGTTCGAGCGGTTGATGATCGGACGCGTGCTCGACCTGCAGGTCAAGACGGCCGCGGATGTGATGACCCCCATCGGCAAGGTGGCCAGCCTGCGCGAGTCGGCGACCCTGGCCGATGCCGTCGCCTGCGTCCGCAGCCGCGGACACATGAAGCTGCCCGTGTTCGCGGAGGACGGCTCCCGTTGCATCGGTGTCCTCTACACACAGGACGTGCTTGCAAATCTGCTGGAGTCGGGAGCGGAGTCCGTGACCCGGCACATGCAGCCGCCTTTCTTCCTCGCGGACAACGTGCGGGCCGACGACGTGCTGCCGCTGCTGCGGCGCAACCGGCAGCACCTGGCCCTCATCCGCAACGCCGGCGGCCAGGTGCTCGGCATCGTCACCGTCGAGAACATCCTCAAGATCCTCGTCGGCAACCTCCCGGCTTCCGCCTCGGGCGACCGCAAGACCGAACCCGCGCCGGCCATCCTCCCCTCGCCGTCGCCCTGAGATAGTGACGCCATGGAATCGGTCTGTCCAGCCTGTGACCGCCCGGTGGGCGCCGTCGCCCGGCGCTGTCCCTACTGCGGCGAGCGCACCGCCGGGGATCGGACGCGTTGCCGGGCCGCGTTCCTCCTTGCGGCCGTGGCGCTATCCGTGATCGGATGGGGATGGACGCGGATCGGATCCGGCACCCCGCCGATCAGAACCGCGCTGGCCGGTGTGCTCGCTGATCGGCGCGCCGCCGTCTGCCTGGCCGTGGCCGTCATGCTGCTCGCGATGCCGGCTGTCTGCCGCCCGGCTCTGCCGGGGGCGGCCACGCGCGACGCCGGCGGACAGACGCTGGGGGATGCCGCGCTCGCGCTGGCATTCGGCCTCGTTCTGCTCCTGGCCGCAGGGCTGCTCGGCTGGCCTGCGGCGCGCCTGCCGGCCGGCCTCGCGATCCTGGCCCTCGCGCCGCTCCCGCGACTGCTGCGCCGTCCCGCCTACCCGCTGCTGGCGGTTCCGCTCGTGCTGCTGGCCTGGCGGCTGGCCGCGTCCTGACCCGCCGCCGCTTCGAGCGCCGCGATCCGGCGCGCCAGCTCGTGGAGCCGGGCATCGTGGATCGCGCTGCGCGCCGCGATCGCCGCGGCCTTGTCGTTCAAGGCCGAGAGCGCGATCGAGAAGTGGAACGAGACCAGGACGAGAAAGACGAAGATCACGGCCACGAGCGAGGTGACGTACTGCATGCCGAACCAGAGACGCGCACGTTCGACCAGTTCCGGAAAGCAAGCCACCAGAAAGATCATGCCCGCCGTGGTCAGCCACAGGATCGCGTACTTCTCGCGCAGCTTGTAGCTGCGGATGGTCATGAGGGTGATGAAGAAGACCCCCAGGCTCACGACAGCCATCAGCACGCGGATGCGCGTCATCTGCGAGACCTGCTGCAGGCCGGGCGCCGTCAGGGCCAGGGCCAGCACGACACATCCCGCCGCCAGCCACTTACACATGCTCCACCTCCAGCAGCCGCTTGATGTAACCCGCCGATCCGCGTACGTCCACCGAGCGCAGCCGATCCACAAAGAGCGCCAGGAAGACTTTCAGCGCGAAGAGCACGGTACCCCAGGCCTTGATCGTCGACTCCCCTGCCAAACGGGGACGGAAGACCACCGGCACTTCGTCAAAGACGAACCCCTGGCGGCGCATCAGGGCCAGCGCTTCGGCCTCGGGATAGTCGTTCGGGTAGTGCAGGGCGAAGCCGTGGAGCAGCGGACGCGCGACGAGCCAGAAGCCGGAGGTGGGATCCGTGCTCTTCCGGCGGCAGATCAGCGACACGAACGCCGCCAGGATCCTGAGGGTAAAGCGTCGAAAAGGGGTGCCGTGGTAGCAGCTTCCCTCGCCATAGCGCGTGCCGACCACGAGATCGGTCGGCTGTTCGGCCATGCGGTGGATCAGCTTGATGGCCTCGCGCGGCGGATGCTGGCCGTCGCCATCCATGCGCAACAGGTAGCCGTAACCGCGCTCGATCGCGTCGATAAAACCAGTCCGCACCGCCACGCCCACGCCGCAGTTGCAGGGCAGCCGCAGCACCCGCGCGCCGGCGGCGCACGCCACCTCGGCGGTTCGGTCCACCGAGCCGTCGTCGACCACGCAGACGTCGCAGCCCGGTAGGCTCGCGGCGATCTCCCGCAGCAGCGTCGGCAGCGAGGCCTCCTCGTTGTAGGCCGGCACCAGCACGACCAGGCGTTTCAGAATCGCCTGGATCCGCGGATCCGCTTGCATGGACAGGTCAGACATGGCGTGCTCGCCCGCAGGCAATCATTGCATGCGGAACAACGAACCATACATTCAGTATTTTAGCAAAGCCGGTTGCCGGCACCCAAGAAAATTCGACTTCCCGTCAACCTGCGGCTCGTGAGACGCTTGCCGTGAACCGGCGCTCTCCGCCGCTGCGCGACGGGCGCGCGTCAGTAGCGCGCCAGCGGCATGTGGGCCGGCTCGGTGGTGCACTGGCCGGGATCGAGGTGGCGGAGGGTCGGCCCGACGTAGATCTGCCGGGGGCGCTGCAGCTTGAAGCGCGGATCCTCGTGCGCCTCCTTCCAGTTGGCGATCC
>CAZYRQ010000065.1:0-8803 GCA_964649455.1 uncultured Lentisphaerales bacterium | reverse complement strand
TCGCCGGTCACGACCGTATCATCGGTTCCGCGCCGGACATGGGCTGCTTCGAGCGTTCCAGGGTCGGTTTCATCATGAGCGTATGGTAAGGCGGTAACTATGAAGCATCTACTGTGGGTTGGCTCGCGGGCGGTCGCCTGCGCGGCGATGGTGTTTTTGACCGGGAGCCCGCTGCCGGCGGCGGAGTCGGTTCCGGGAAACGCGAACCGCGTGATCTATGTCGAGGAGTTCGACCACTATGCCGATCATGTGCCGTGCTTTCGTCCAGGAACGCGTTGCGTCGAGTGGATGACCGGTTCGCTCAAGGGTCTGGGCTTCACGCCCGTGGAGGAAGGTCTGGCGCGTGAGGGATTTTTCCCCATAGCCGAGTCGCCGCAGGGCCGGTGGACGCTGACCTTTCTGGCCTGGAACCGGGCGGCGACGCCGAGTACGTTCTCGCTCATCCTCTACTTTGGCGACCGCGGGAAACCGGCGCCGACCGAGTATCCATTCGTCGCCTCGAACGACTACTGGCAGACCTGCCATGTTTTCTCCGGGAACCACGGCGAACTCGTCGGCTGGAACCTGAAGGGCAGCGAAGGGGCCGACATCTACATCGACCGTGTGCGCGTTGAGCAGGGGGTGCATCGGCCCTACCGCCTGGGCGATCCGGTCGAATGGCTGGCGCAGGCCAAGCCCTTTGCGGACGAACCGCTGCCGGAGGATTTCGGGGAGGCGTTGGAGACCGGGAAGGCGTATCCGGTCGATCTGGGGCAGAACGATCTCCTTTTCAAGTATAAGCCGACGGGCAAGGACCGGCTCTTCGCCGGGACCGGCGGCAAGACGGGACGTCCGCTGGACTTCACGCTGGGGAACGATGCGTTCCGGACGTTCCGCGACAAGGATGGCAAGTGGATGGGGGTGACGCTGACGAACGAGTTCCTGTCCGTCTCGCCCGCGCGCGTTCCCTGGTTCCCGCGCGTCTATACGCGTCCGCGCCTCGCCGAGCGCTACCTCCAGCCTGAACTCGCGCAGATCCTGCCGGCGCTCGACCGGTACCCCAAGCCGGCGGACAAAGTCTTCGACCTGCGTCTCAGCCGCAACGAGCGTGGCGAGAACGAGCTGTGGATCAACGGCCACTTTGCGCTCTTTTTCACGAACGCGCCGGTTGTGACGGTCACCGGTTCGCCGGTCTTCCGGATGAAGGCCGTGCCGCAGGCGAAGCCCACGCTCGTCCAGACGCTGGACTTCCGCGCCTGGCCGGACGGCTTTCCGCTCTGGTACGTGCGCGAGAACCGCGGCGGCTGCTGGCTCGGCGTCATGGACTACTGCTGCCGCAGTGCCTTCGAGGCGATGCCGTCGAGCTGCATGTTCTCAGTTCCGAACCGTCCCTATGTGAAGGCCCGGGCGCTCTGCCGCGTCGCCTTGGATGTTCCTGACGACTTCGAGCCGGTCGTGGTCGCCCGCCTCACGAGTTACTTCAAGAAGTCCTGGGGCGATGCTGGTGGACGCAATGCGTTCGCCTGCGCCAAGGCCGAAGTGCGCCTGCCGCGTTCCGGTTCTGCCGAGCCGCTCGCCCCGGGAGTCGTGCGCAAGGGGGAAAACCTCTACGAGGTGACGTTCGATCTGCCGCTCGGCGACATGCAGGATCTCCTCTACCGCGAGGATCCTCAGGTCGGCAACGCGAAGACCGGGCACCCGAAGATCGACCAGCTCGATTTCGAGTTCACCGGCATCCTGTGGCGGCAGGATGCCAGCTACGTCGACCGGACGTCCGTGCCGGACTGCATGGCGCAGAGCTCGGTCGTCGTCCTGTCGGGCGAGCTGGAGGCGGCACCGTGCGATTTCGACGTCGTGCCGTTCTATCCGCTCAGCATCTATCTGCCGGACGAGACGCCGGGCAGCAGGTACTTCATCAAGCCGCGCGCGCCGGGCCGGTACGAGATCGCGTGGACGGTGACGGATGAGGCCGGCAAGGTTGTCGATTCCGGAACGGCGCGTGACGCGGAGGGCGAGATCCGCTTCAACACGCATGAGGTCGGACTCTACCGGGTACGCTATGCCTTCCGCGACGCGGGCCGCGAGCTCTGGCGCCACGACGCCACCTATACCGTTCTGCCGAAGGACGACCGCCAGGCCGGCTATGAATCGCCGTATTTCTCCTGGCTGTGGAGCGGGACACACGGCACAAGCGATGATCGAGAGCTGGCGATGGACGCCTTCCGCCGTATGGGGGTACGGGGAACGATGCTCGACCGGTACGCAGGTCTGGCCGAGACGAACGAACTCTGCCGCAAGTACGGCATCTACCAGAGTCAGTTCACGTACGGCGGCCACGCGGTGCGTCCGCGCGGCGGCGAATCGATGGAGCAGGCGACCGAACGACAGGCCCAGGCCAACCGCGAGCACATCAAGAAGTATCCGCACACCCGGCGCGCGATGGTCTTCCACGAGTCGGGCGGGGGGCCTTTCCCGATGGAACTCGTCGGCGGCAAGACACAGTTGACGGAAGACGACCTGAAGAAGGACCGCGAAGTAACCGACCGCGCCATCGCCACGGCGAAGGCCTGGCGGAAGGCCGATCCGTCCATCAAGCTGGTGATGGGCAATTCCGTCGAGAGCTACGGACTGCTGGCGCGCGTCTTCCGCACCGGCATCCCGCACGATCTCGTCGACTTCGTCGGCGAGGAGACCGTGGGCATGTCGACGCCGCCGGAGGAAGTCACGGCCCGCGTTCCCTGGATGCAGCGCGAAATCGCCCGTATTTTCGGCTACACCGTCAAGAGCGACTGTCCCTTCGAGTGGAAGGTCCGCACGCCGCGCCTCTTTGCCGACCCCGCGTACGGGACGACGGCCTTCCACATCCGCGACCTGCTGATCGCGCACGCGCTCGGCTACTCGCTGATTCCGAGCGGGGGCGCGGGGGGCGGCAGTTCCGACGGGTACGCCCAGTCGGTCTGGAGCGGCGGCCCCATGGGCCGCTGGCCGCTCGCGTATCCGGGCCGCGGCACGCTGGCTTCCGCCGTCCTCACGTCGGTGCTCGACTGCGCGAAGTACCTGCGGCTCGTCCCGACCGGCTCGCTCGGCGTCTACTGCGAGGAGTTCGAGGTGAAGGGCAAACGGGTCTATGCGCTCTGGACGACGCGCGGCGAGGCGGACGTCGCGCTCGATCTCGGCGACAACGCCGACTACGAGACCGTGTCGATCACCGGCTCGCGCGTGAAGGGCGTGAAGGATCGGACGCTCGTCGTCTCCGACGAGCCGCGCTACCTGATCTGCGGCAAACCCGTCAAGAGCGCGAAAGCGGCGCTGCAACGGCGCTATCCGCGGGAGGAGATCGTGTTCACGCGGCAGGCGGTCGCTGTGCCGCTCGCCTCGGCGGACGAGGTGGAGGTCTCGGACTTCTGCGACCGGCGCTTCTTCCGCGAGGACAATCCCTTCCGTCGGATGGGTCCCTTCGCGGCGGTGACGGCGGATGATCCGCTCAAGGGCGCCTGCGTGGAGTTTCTGGATCTGTCGGGGACGGAGAAGACCCTGAAGACGGTCGAGAACGCGACGCTCCTAAAGTTTCCCCGGACGGAGCCCGTGGCAGGCGAGTACGACACGATCGGCGTCTGGGTCGAGGGCAACATGAGCGGTGGCAAGGTCTGGTTCGAGTTCGAGGACGCCGAGAACGAGGTCTGGGCGACGACTGGGTCTGGCGGCTATGGATGCAACACCTACGACTGGCCGGGCCTGATGTCGGTGAATTTCGACGGCTGGCACCTGCTCAAGTTCCCGCTGAACCATGCCTCACCGGTGAAGAATCCGTCTGCCGGCAGCGGTGCCTGGCAGGTGACGCGCGACGGCAACGGCAACGGCAAGATCGACTTCCCGGTCAAGGTCACGGGTATGGCTCTGAGTAACCGTCCGTGGAACCTCGACTTCCTGGAAATGCGTCCAACGCGCCCCTTCATCCGCCTGAAGTCCGTGACCCTGCTCGCGAAGTAGGTAGGATAGGTATTCCTGCCTGTCCCCCAGGCAGGGCGACAGCGCTTGTCCTGCGTAGCCTTGGCGAAGCACGGTTCCGCCTAGCCGCAGACAGTGTGGACGCGTGGGTGTGTGGTGGGCAAAATCGCGACAGCCCGCCCACCGTAATCGCCGACCGCATTTTTCCGCTTCTTGCGGCGGCAACGCGAGAGACCCACGGGATCGCGCATTTCGAAGAACACCGGTAGACGTGAACGGTGATGATGTCGGTGCAAGGGGCGGAGCCCGACCCTCCAACATGCAGTGATCTTTCTGCCCGCCAGCGCCGCACGGGATCTTTGCGCGCTACGGGTGAATCATAGCGGCCAGTTCCCTTAAGACGCGGCAGCCCCGGACGATGGAGGTTCCACGCGCGCACGCGTTGGTCTCGTTCTGGATCGATTCGAGGCGCGGGCATTGGCGCAGTTCCGCCATGGTGCGCGGCCAGTCGGTGTTGCCGTCTCCCGGCAGGAGATGCTGGTCGTTCGTGGCGTCGTTGTCGTGGATGTGGCAGGTGACGATCCACGGGGCCAGCAGGCGGACGGCTTCGGCGTACGGCTTGAGAATGATCTTGGAATTCCAGGCTTTTTCACGGATGCCCGCGCTAATCGCGCCGATGGCGCGTGGCGCATCGGCATCCATGAGATGTGCGTGACCGATGTCGAGGCAGCAGGCGATGAATGGCGAATTGAAGTGGCGGATGCAGCCGACCACCTCCTCGGGGGTGTTGGAGGGCTCGAAGCTGTTCTCGACCGCGATGAGCATGCCCAGCGACTCGGCGGTCGGCAGCAGGGCTTCGAGTGCTTGGTAGGAGCGAGCGCGGAGGTCATCCGTATGCACGCCCCCGTTGGTGTAGTTCGGGGCGGCGCCGATGTGCATCGTGTAGGTGCGGACGCCCAGGTCGGCCAGCATGGACATGCAGAGACGGTGTCCCGCCATCATGTTCGGGCGGCGCGCATCGTCCACAATGTCGAGATCCCACGGCAGGCTCCACGGGGCGTGGGCATCCTGCATCACGAGACGATGGGCAGCCAGTTTCTGGCGCAGTGTGGCTGCGAAGACGGGATCGCCCAGGATGCGGTTGCTCCAGACCGTGGCTGTCGTCAGCGCCACGCCGCCGTTGTCGGCAAACTCACCGAACAGGGAATCGAGCAGGGTGTCGCCGACGTACTGCCACTCGTAGAAGTGGCTGATGCGTAGTGGGGCTGGAGGTGGCGCGGAAATGGGTTTCATGAGTTCGGAGTCTAGCAGACCGATAACCCGTCTTCAAGGTGCCGCTCGGAAGTTCATGAAGTGGAAACGTGGAAACTCAACTCGTCTGGTAATCGGTTCCGCACGTGGCCATCGGCAATCGGCTGCCCGGGTTTCCATGTGCCACACGTGCGGCACCTGCTATACTGATGCGCGGATCAAGGAGTGGACGCCATGAACTCAAACAATGCCGCATGCCGTTGTCGGCGGACAACCGCGGACGCCGCCGCGCTGGCGCACTACGCGGTGCCCGCGCTGAGCAATCTCCGCCGGCTACCTGACACGCCGCCGGTGGACGGGCGGCTGGGCGGCACAGTGATGCTGATCGCCGCCCGGGGCGAATTCGAGGCGGCCTCCTTTCTTCTCCAGGCCCGTGGCGCCACCCGCGGCCGCACGGCCGAACTGGTTGTGGGCGACCTGCAGGGGCCGCACGGCACGCTTCCCGCCGCCACGCTCGATCTGCGCGTGGTCAAGGTCTGGGCACAGAGCGGCTGCGGCTGGTGCAGCTACTTCGCGGATGCCAACGAGCGCATGCTGGTGCCGGATCTGCTGCTGCACGACGAGTCGCTGGTCGAGGTCGATCTGCAGAAGATGGAGAACACGGTGCGGTCGGCGCCTCCCGGCGGGCCGGTCCGATACCTCCGGATCAGCGATCCCGAGGGCGCATCGCCGCCGGTGAGCGGGCGGACGGAGCATATCCGCGATGCGGCGAGCCTGCAGCCCTTCGCGCTCGAGGCCGGACGTTTCAAGCAGTTCTGGATCACCTTCCGCGCGCCGGAGGATGCCGAAGGCTGGTACCAGGGGAACGTGGAGGCGAAGATCGACGGCCGGCTCGCGGCCGTGATTCCGCTCGCCGTCCGCGTGCTGCCCTTCGCGCTTCCGGAACCACGCACGCACTACGACCCCGGCAAGCCGTTCATCGTCTCGGCCTACACCTACAGCGACCTGCGCGCCTACCTCCGCGAGAACGGCAACGACTGGGCGCGCGCCGAAGCGCGGCTGCTGCGCGAGTACACCAGTTTCCGCGACCATAACCTGATGCGGCCCATGCTGCCGACCTACACGGGCGACGGCCCCGACGCCGCCGCCATGACCGGTGGCGGCGCCAATACGACCCTGCCGACCTGCAAGGGCGGAGATATGGAAATCTTCCGGCGCCAGCTGGCGCTCTACCGCCAGGCGGGACTCGCCACCGACTTCGTCATCGACGGCGTGCGCGGAACGGCCGATCTGGACTATCTGGCGGCGCCCGAGCGCGCAGGAACCCTCGCCGCTCAGGAGGTGCCCGCCTACGTCGGGCAGACGGTGCAGGCCGGCCTGGCGGCCCTGCGCGAGGTGCTGGGCCAGGACGTCACCGTCTACTGCGTCGGCCGGGACGAGCCGTCGATGCCCGTCCTGCGCGCCCAGCGCGCCCTCTGGAAACGGCTGGCGGACCAGGGGCTCAAGGTCTACAGCACCGCCAATGCGCGTCATCTCGCGCATGCCGGCTTCAACGAGGACATGGTCAACATCGGCGGCAGCTACAGCCGCGAACAGGCGCGGGTTTGGCATGCGCTGGGCGTGCCGGTTCTGGCCTACGGCGCGCCGCACTTCGGGCCCGAGAATCCCGATTTCATCCGGCGCCGGCACGGCCTGGATCTCTACCTGGCCGACATGGACGGCACCAACAACTGGGCCGTCAACCCCTCGCAGTGGAACGACTTCGGCAACACCCGCCACAACTTCCGGAGCTTCAACCTCGTTTATCCCTCCGAGGACGGCCACATCGACACGATCCACTACGAGGCCTTCCGCGAGGCGATCGACGACGTCCGCTACGCGACGCTCCTCCAGCGCCTGGCGCGCGAGGCCATCGCCTCGGGCGAGACCCTGCACGTCTACCGCGGCAAGGCCGCCCTGCAGTGGCTCGTGCAGGTCGACGCGCGCCGCGCCGACCTGAACGCCCTTCGCCTCGAAATGATCGCGCGCATCCTCGATCTGGGGGACTTCGGCTTTTGTGGCACGCACGTCGACACCATGAAGACGGGCGCGCGGCTGGCGCCGCCGCAGCCGGGGCTGGACTGCGCGCGGCTGGTCGCCGCGTCGACCGTGCACGGCCTCGGCCGTCGGATCCGCAACCAGGCCTGCGGCCCCGCACCCGTCTATACCGTCCCGGTCGTCGGCCAGGCGCCGGTCGGCGTGCAGGGCTGGCGGCTCTCGGGCTTCCGGGATGGCGCCTGCGCGCGCGAGTCGCGGTTCACCCCCTACAGCCGTGAGGGCGCCGCCAGCCTGACGCTCGATGTCACCGCCGAGCGGCCCGCCACCGTGCTGGCCGCCGAGGGATGCGGCCCCTTCGCGTTCCAGGCTGCGGCGGATGCCGACGGTTTCCATTTCTACGGCGAGCTGGCGGAGCCGCGGGCCGAGGAGGTCGCCGCCGGCCTGCTGCCGGGCGCGATGCTGGAGATGTACCTCCGTCCTGCGGCGGCGCCGGCCTACCTGCAATGGCTGCTGGATTTGACCCCGCCGGCGGTCAAGTGCATCGACTGGATGTCGCCGCACCGCGGATTCCGGCCGCTGGCCGACTACCTGAAGGCCGAGGTCGCCCGTGTGCCGGAGGGCTTCGGCGTCTACGTGTCGATCCCTTGGGAGGCGCTCTACGACCAGTTGCCCGGCGACGGGGAGGAGTGGGTGCTCGGCGTGATCGCCAACTCGCGGTCCGGCGCGTTTACCTGGGGTTCGGGCCAGGTACACGATCTGGGCACCTTCGGCCGCCTGGTCTTTGACGGCATCGGCTCCCAACTGCCGGAAATCCGGCGGCGGCTCGTGGTCAAGGCCTGGGGCCGCTTCCTCGCGCGGGCGGTCGTTCATGAGACGCAGTGGTGCGACGAGTTCCATGGCGACCCCGCATTCGCGCAGCGCGCCCTGGCGCCGGAGATCGCGCGGCTCAAGGCGGCCGGGCAGCCGGTCTCAGGCGCGCTGGATGCCGCAACGGTGTCGCAGCTTTTCGAGGAGATGGTGCCGGACTGGATGGAATTCGACTACCGCGTGGCCGAACTGCGGATCGACTGGCTGACCAGATGGCTGGCACCATAGGACGCCCGGGGTTCCGGGGTGGTTCCCGGTCAGGGTGCCGGATCCAGGTAGCTGGGCAGCTCGGCGGCGAGTCCGGCGGATCGCCGGGGCCAGGGGGCGTTCTGTTCGAGCGCCTTGATCAGGCTGGTCAGGGCGCAACGCCGCGCGGCCTGCTCAGCGTCATCGTTGTCGAGGGTCTGCCGTTCGCGGCGGAGATGCTCGATCCAGAGGCGCGCGACCATGTCCGCCGCCGCATCGGAGGGCGTGAGGTGCTGGGCGTGGAGGAGCGGAATGTCGCGTCGGGCGAGCTGGGCGATCCAGCGCTGGACGTCCGGCGAACCTTTGCTGACTAGCTTGCCCAGACGATCCTCGCCGAGGTCGTGGCCCTCAATGGCGGCTGCGACGATCACGCGGGCTGGTTCCTCGGTGAGCAGCGCCAGCGGAAGCCAGGTCCGGACCAGGGCGACGGCGTCCGCGTCCTCGGCATGGTGCAGCAGCAGCGCACAGAGGTTGA
>CAZYRQ010000064.1:0-8869 GCA_964649455.1 uncultured Lentisphaerales bacterium | reverse complement strand
CCGCTGGATCATCCCGGGAGGAATCCATTGGACGAGCTGCCGCAGCACGGTATACGCTGTCCTCGTCGGCTTCGGGGGCGTGAATCCAATCAATTGAGGTATCAACTTTTTCATGCGCCTGTAGGCTACAGGCGAACGGCTCCGAAGCCGACATTTTTTGCGACACTTTTTTTGCCGATCGGATAGACGATGTGCTACTGACCTGTTGACAGAGACGCAGGTCTATGGCAAGCTAACAGTGGTGTCTCTCACCGTGACCGTCAGTGCCACATCGCGTTAGCGGGTTTGGCGGGCACGGGGAGTCTATTCTCGCCGGGCGGTAAACCCCTTGAATGTTGAACGCATGTCGCCCCAAGTACGCCGGTTTCTGCAAATCGGACTTGGGGCCGCCCTGTCCGTGCTGCCTCTGCAGGGGGAGGTCGTCACCTGGATCAACCCGGCCGGCGGCGATTTCATGACGCCGGGCAACTGGGACGTCAACCGTGTGCCGGGCGCGGACGATTTCGTTTTATTCGATCTGGACGCGGCGCCCTACACGGTCACCTGGAGCGCCCCCGCCGCGACGCAGGCGTTTGGCGTGAACCGGGGCGACGTCACCTGGAACCTGCAAGGTCATACGTATTCCTACAGTCATCAACCCCTGGCCTGCACGATCGGGTCGAGCACGAGCGCGGCCCGCCTCACCATCACCAACGGCACGGTAACCTACAGCACGGCGGGCTATCGTCCGGCCCTCATCCAGGGCAACGGCACGCTGCTGCTCGTGAATCAGGCGCAGACCACGCTGCTCTACGCGGATATCCGGGTCGGCGCCACGGTGATGGCTGAAGGCACGAACACGGTCTTCGGCTCGTACAGCTACATGTCGGGCATCAGCGGCGCGCTGATCATCACCAACCATGCCCGCCTGGCGGCGGGTTCCGGCACGCGGATGAAGGCGGGCGGACGGATGGTGATCGCCGGGACCGGCTCGGGCCGCACACATGAAATCGCGCTCAGCGTGTTCGAGGCCGGCAGCGCCGTCCACCTGCTCGATGGCGCCGTCGTCAAGAACAGCTACGTCAACCCCGCCCACCGCACTGCGGTGCGGGGCACGCTGACGCTCGACAATGCCCGGCTCTACGACCTCTACTCGGACGCCACGCTGGCGGCGGAGCCCGGGGGCATCATCCAGGGCCGGGGCGAGCTCGGCTTCAAGACCGTGGAGACCGTCGGCGGCGGCATCCGACCCGGTGGCACAAGCCGGGCGGGGCGTCTGCTCGTCAAGGGCAACGCGGCCGCCGCCTCCGCCGCCGGGACACTGGCCATAGAACTCGGCGGCGCCGGGACGGACGCGCACGACCAGCTCGCCCTGGCCGCCGGAAGCGGAGGGTCGGGCAGCTTGCAGGCCGGAGGCGTGTTGCAGGTCTCCTGCCTCAACGGCTTCCTGCCGGCGGAGAACGAAGCATTCAAGATTTTGGACTTCGCCGACGTAACCGGGATTTTCGCCACACTGGATCTACCCACGCACCTCCCGTGGGACACGTGCGACCTCTACGTGACCGGGGAACTCCGCCGCCCCTTCCCGGGACTCGCGGCACCCGGCGGCGTGACCGCCAGCGATGGTCTCTGCGAGAATGAGGTCCGGGTGGCGTGGCAGGCGGTGGATGGCGCCACGGGCTATTCCGTCTGGCGTGGCCCCAGCCCCGATTTCGGCTCGGCCACCAACATCGGGCACGCCGCCGTGTCCGCCTATGCCGACACCACCGTCACCCTCAGCATGACCAACTGGTACTGGATCAAGGCCGTCACCGCGACGCAGGTCAGCGCGCTGAGCGCCCCGGATCCGGGCATCGCCAGCGGGCTCAGCCCGCCGTCCGGCGTGGCGGCCAGCGATGGCGCCTATACGAACCGGGTCCGGGTGGCGTGGCATCCGGTGATCGCGGCCACCGGCTACCAGGTGTGGCGAAGCGCCACCGCCAGCCCGGAGAACGCCGTAGGCATCGGCCGCACGGCTTCCACCAGCTTCGACGACACCTTGGTGTCCGTCGGCGCGACCCACTGGTACTGGGTTCAGGCGACCAATGCGGTGCATGCCAGCCTCCTGAGCGCCATGGACCCGGGCTTCGCGCTCGACCTGGTCGTCATCTCCGATTTCAGCGATCCCGCCGCGTGGTCCATGGAGGCGTCCAATCCCGGATTCGGGGCGCTCGGCACCCTCTGCGAATACGCCATGAGCCCCATTGTTGACCCCGTGCAGGGCACCGTCACTGAACTGACCCTGGTCGATCCGCCCACGGACGCCACGAAGATCAACATGCAGTGCGTCTATCTGAAACTGAACAACCCGGTCACGATCCCCTTCGCCGCGCGGCGGATCGGCCTGTGGGTCAAGGGCAACTCCTGCTGGGGACTGGTCAACTTCATGTTCACGGACGCCCATGGCGAGACTTTCCGCACGTCCATCGGCTTCTGGGATCGCAAGAAGACGGGCATCCATCTGGCCATCAATTTCGACGGCTGGTGCTTCCTCTCCCAGGAACTGCCGGTTCCGGCGACGGACGACTACCGGGAGGTCGATGTCTGGCATCTGAAGCGGAAGACGGACATCAACGGTACCTGGTCGGCGACCGGCGGCGACCTCGACCGCGTGCCGCAGTTTCCGATCACCGTCTCCCGCCTCGGCATCGGCCTGCGGGACTGGCAGGTGTATGTCACCAACATGGTTCCAGCAGTCGGCCGCGCCATCCGCCTGGGACCTTTCATGGCGGGAGACTGAGGCGCCGCAGGCGGACTGACATGACACGTATTCGGTCCAGGCTGACGCTCCTCGTTCTTGTGCTCGGCACTTGCGCCGCAGAGGCCGTGCCGCTCGCGGTTCAGACCCTGGCCGGGGCCGGCCAGTTGCCCGCGCCCGTGCCGGTCGTCACCGGCCCCGCCACCCTGAGCTTCGCTCCACCCGCGCCGGGCCGTTCGCTGAGCCTCGTCGGCCGCCTAGGCACGAAGGTAAATGCGACCTGGAAGCTCAGCCTCACCGGTTCGTCCGGCACGGTCGCCGCCCTGTCGCTGGTCTCCAAGGGCGGTCTGCCGGTCTCCACGCTTGAGTACCTCAGGATCAGCAGCCCGGCGGACACGAACGCGCTGGCGCTGACGGCCTCGCCCGAGGTCTACATGAGCCGGAGCCTCACGCTGCCGGGCCCGCGGAAGAAGGACGGCTCCACGATGTACTTCCTCAAGCCCAACCTCTCCTTCTACACCAACGCGGAGCGCGTGGTGGTCGGCAGCCGCTATCCGGCGTTTCCCTCGGCGCTGACCCATACGTTCACGCTACGCCTTGAGCACCACGCGGGTGGTCTGGACCTGTGGCTGGATGGCCGCTATCTCGGTCTCGTGCCGCCCGCGGCGGCACCGACGGCGGGGAGCGTTGTGCTCATGGACGGCAACGAGCTGGTCAACGCCTACGACTGGCCCGCGTTGCGGTCGGCGGCCTACCTGCCGCTCGACCTGTCGCCCTACGCCCGTACAGGGACCACCTGCCGGCTGCTCGCCGAGGTTCCGGGCCTCGCCACCGCGGCGGTCAACACGGTGTCCGGCGTGCCGTTTCTCTACACGCAGGCGCGCGACGAGATCGACGTGGGGCTCAGCCGCTGGCTGGAGGAGAGCGTGAATCCGGCCTACTGCGACAACGACACCACCCGCAGCGCCTTCAACGGCTGCCCGGAGTCGATCATCCTCGCCGTGCCCACAGCGAACCACCTGGGCGCCCATGTCCTCTGCGCCGTGGAACCCTCCGCAGCCAAAGTCCCCGTCCTCACGCTCCGGGTGACGCGCTTCGGCCTGAACTACTCCGACAGCGGCGGGCGCTGCGACGAAGCCTTTGCCGACACGACCGTGGTGTTTCCGGCGGAGGCCGGCGCGCCGCTCCCCGCCAACATGATCCAGGTCGGAACGATCACCGCCGCCGGTTTGGCGCCCGGTGCGCCGGAACTGACCCTGCCGGTCTACCGGGTCTTCATCCCCTTCAAGATGGGGACGATTCCCGACCTGCTGGGCACCGAGGCGCCCGACTTCGGCAAGGGGAACCAGCATCTCGACATCGAGCTCACAAAATCGATCCGACTGATGGGGACGCGCCGCAAGCCCCGCGGCCCGCCCAGTGCGGTGCATGTCCTGGCCATGACGCTGGAGCGCAATCCGGTGGATGTCGAGATCGCCTCTACCGGGGCGGATCACGTCTTCTACGCGGCGGACAACCCGGCCTACACGGTGCGCCTCGCCAACACCCGCGACGACCAGGTCAACCCCGTCACCGTGAACTGGGAGATCACCGACTACGCGGGCAGGCGCACCGCAGATTCCCGCGTGGTGAATGTTCCGGGCATGAAGGAGAATGGGGGCGTGAACACGTTCACCATCCCCCTAAACCAGCCGGTGCTGGGCTACTTCGACATCCGCTTCACGGTCACGGAGAACCTGACCGGGCGCGAGCTCTGGCACCAGAGATCGAGCTTCGTGCTGCTGCCGCCCGACACGCGGACCGCGGATCCACGTGCCTCGCCCTTCGGCGTCTGGTGGTTCAACGGCGTCCATGGGACGTGCGGCCGGCTGGATGTGGTGGGCAACCTGTTGATGAAGGCGGGCCTGCGGAAGATCTGCCCCTACAGCATCGGGAAATACACGGAGAGCGAACTGGCCGCCTACAAGCTCAGCTACAGCATGTTGCCGTGGTATCGCACGGAAGCCCAGCTCGAAGCCTGCCGCGCCCAGAATCCGAACATTTCACTCGGGATGATCTACCATGAAACCGGCACCGCGTCGGACGGATCGACCCCCTATGCCGAGATCCTCGGCAACCCCAGACCGGTTTTGAGCGAGGCCGCGATGACCGCGCTGACCAACGAAATCGCGAGAGGCGTGGCGCGCGGGCAGTTCTACCGGACGCGCTATCCGAACATCAAGCTGACGGTCGGCAACTCCCATTCGGGCTTCACCGTGCAGCTCATCCGCTACGGCTTTCCGACGAACCTGGTCGACTGCTTCGCCATGGAGGGCGTTGGCGGGTACACGCTCTCCGAGAGCCCGCCGCAGGGCAGCGCCCTGCAGGAGGTCTGGTGGGTCCGGGAGATGCAGCGGCTCTACGGCTGCGCCGACATCCCGGTCTCGTCGGGCTACGAGTACATCGGACGTCCCGCCCAGAACGGCTCGGGGCTCACGGAGGCCGAACAGGCGGAACTGTTTGTCCGCGATGCCCTGCACTGCCTGGCCTACGGCTACCCGAGCATCAACCTGGGCGGCGTGGACGACTATGGCGACTCCTACAACGGCACCATCTACGGCGGAGGCGGCCTGCTCCGCCGCACCCCCCTGCTGACGCCCAAGCCCGTCTATGCGATGTGCGCGACGATGACGGCCATGCTGGACGGCGCCGCGTTCTCAAAGCTGCTGGACACAGGCTCTCGCAGCCTCTACGCACTCGAATTCAAGCGGACGACCGGCTACGTCTATCCCGTCTGGACCCTCCGCGGTCGGCGTCTGATGACGATCGAGGTCGGCGACGCGGCGGTCTCCGTGACCGATGGCATGGGCAACACCACCCACGTGGTTCCCGCAGGCGGCCGCGTGACGTTGCTGGTCGGTCAGGCCCCGGCCTATCTGTCAACCACGGCGCCGATCACCGGCGCCGTGACGCCTGCGGCGCCGATTTTCGATGAGCGGCCCATCGGCGCCGACCTCCGCAGCGGCAGCCCCGCGTGCACACCGCTGGGAACGCTGATCGCCTGGCTCGAACACTACGGTCTGATCAACCACCACGTGGTCGATGACACGGTCGACGTCGACCATGACGGCCAGACCGCCGCCCAGGAGTTCGTGGCTGGAACCGACCCGACCCACGCGGACTCCGCCTTCCGGGTGATTGCCCAGGGGCTCGCCGGGGGATCCAACTTCATCGTCTTCCTGGGATCCTCCCATTTCGGCAGCCCGGCCGCCCCGTTCCGCATGCACTGCCGCGCAAACCTGCTGGAGGGCGCCTGGCAACTGCTCGACGACAACATTCCCCGCGCTCCGTCGGGGACGAATACCTGGTGGCATCGGGAAGGGCCTGGCGGATCCGGCTTTTTCCGGCCGGAGGCGACCCGGTAGCTGCCGCGTTGGGCCGCGCCGCGTTAGAACTGCTCGGCACTGTAGCAACGCACACGAGTTTGAATTGCATAAATAGTTACATTTTTGAAAACCGCTGGCTCAGCCAACGGATCGCCGTTTGGGAGGTCGCCCAGGCTGCCCATGGCGGCAGGATCGCGACCGGGGTTCCGGAAACTTCCGTAACGGGTCAATCGACCGGGCTGTCGCTGCTGCAGATGATCGGCACCCTACGGTAGCCAAGTCAATCGGTAGCCGGCTGGCGGCTCTCGTCCACGAGCGCGCCGAGGGTGTCGTCGTCGGACGCGTAGCGGTAGCGGCGCACCTGGTCGGTATCGGTCTGGACGAGTTCCAGGGTGGGATGGCCCACGTCGTCGCGGCCCTCGCGCCGCAGGTAGGACACGACGCGCGCCGTCAGGGGGCGGCCGCGCGCGTCGCGCGTCAGAACGCGGGCGCCGTCGGGTGTGAAGCCTTCCGATTCGTCGCCGCGCATGCGCGTCCAGCCAGTGAGCCGGTTGCGGGCATCGTAGAGGTACAGGTCGATCCACTGCTTGGGCAGCGAGAGCGCGGGGTCGGTGTAGCGTCCGGCGGCGCCGCGGTAGTCCACGGCGAGGATGCGTCCGTCGCCGGCATACTTCCGGAGTTCGTGGTTCAGATAGCAGAACGTCACGAAGGCGGGCGGGGAGAAGTGCGCGCCGTTATCGACGATCAGCGCGATCTCCACGCGCGAGGTGCGCAGGGGGCTGTTGGTCGCGGCGGGAAAACCGCCGCCGTGGTAGTCCACCTCGATATCCGCGATCAGCGGCTCGTCGCCCCGGGGCGTGATCCGCACCTTGCCGGGATCGCCCTGCAGAAGCACCCAGTGCGCCTTGAGCGGTGAAGGCATCGGGTTGCGGGAGGCACGTCCGTCGACGCTGATGCGGCGCGTGTAGGCCATGCCCCTCACGATGCGCGCGACCGCAGCCGGCGAGTCGAAGAGCACTTCGCCGTTGGCCAGGTCGAAGAAGTCGCGTCCCGGTTCGGCGCGGGTATCCTCGACCGTGCGCAGGAGCGCCACGGGCGGCAGGCTGTTGGTCGCCAGATCGTGCGCAAGAGTCACCATGCGCAGCAGATCGAGACCGGCGCCGTCGAAGACGACGGGGTGCGCCTTGCGCGTCAGATAGTCGCCACGTTCCCGGATCCCGCGCTGGCTGGCGCGGAGCAGCATCTGCAGTGCGGGGACGAGCATGCCGCTCCTGACCAGCGCCTCCTTAACCTCCGGGCGGAGGGCGGCCTGGGCGGCGGCGAAGGCCTCGACCAGAGGGAGGTCGGTGAAGGAGGAACCGGGTGCCAGGGTCAGGTAGGGCGTGACGGTCGGAAACGTGTCGCCCTCGGCATCGGCCGCAAAGTCGCGGTGCTGGGGAAAGACGTAGTGCTGGTTGCGGAAATACTGGAGCGATAGGAAGAGGGTGGCGCGACCGTCGCAATAGGCGTGCCGGCCCAGGCTGCGCCAGAAGAGACCCTCCCGGATGGCGGTCGAGGAGTTGCCGAGCAATGGGGTGCCCATGAACGTGAAGAGGGAGAGTCCGGTGTGGACGCGTGCCTGGATGGCCGGTTCCGTATAGACGATCGGCGTCAGTTCCGGGAACCGCTCAAGCGCCAGGCGCGAATGGCCCTCGTCGCGGTTGTCATAGAGATCGCCCGCATGGCCGGCGGCCGTGCCCTCGGCCTGCCAGGCGCGGATGGCGTCGCCGGCCGGGCCAGGCAACTGGACCATGCGGTTGGTGGTCAGCGGCGCGCGCGGGGGAAAACGGAAGAGAGTCTGGAACTGGCCGAGATCGAGGTTCCACGTGGTGTTCGAGACGGTGACCGGCGCCTGGCCCGCAGCCAGGAGCGGCGTGGTGGCGGGCCGGCCGGTTGGCGGCTGATCCCCCAGGCGCCGCGCTCGGTCCAGGATCTGGCTGAAGCGGTCGAGGCGGCGGAGGGTGGCCAAATCGTTGTCGGCGGCGATGGCGCGCGTGTCGCGGAAACCGAGGTCAACCGCCTGCCCGAGCGCGTCCAGCGCCTCCTGCGGCCGCGACTGGCGGGCGAGCATGCAGGCGAGGTTGTAGCGCCAGGTGGGATCCTCCGGCAGCAGGTCGACGCCCTCGCGGCAGAGGCGCTCCAGGGCGGCGAAATCGCCCTGCTGCAACTGGATCCGGAAGGCTTGCGCCAATTGGGCATGCCGCAGAAAGCGCACGGGCATGTCAAACACGTTGGTCTGCGCCACCAGCGGCAACGCTTCCGCTAGCAGCAGCAGCAGGAACAGCCAGCGCCTCGTACGGTTCATGATCCAACTATAGCAGGATGAAGCCTCGCGTGCAAATGACACGGCTTTTTCCGGCTTCTCCCATGGAAGAAGCCGAGGGATGGAGGTCATGTCGGAGGTCTTGTCTGGTACTTGGCTGGCCACAGGGGGAGCGCGGGGAAGCGCATGCGGAGCAGGCGGAACGCTGGCTCGTCCGAACTGTTCTTTACCGCCGCAGGCAGCGGGTCAGAAAGCGCGTGCGGGCGCGCGCAGTCAACACAGTCACGCTCCAGGCGCCGCACCAGGACAGGCAGAAATGCCTGTCCCACCTTGCGCGCACTCATACGGTTATCGCTCCTGCCCGCTTCCGCATGCACGTCCCGCGCACCCTCTTGTGCGCAACGCCCGCGGCCAACCGAGTACGCTTGCCGGGTAATGGGTCAGTCTCAGGGGTGTGAGCGGGGCGCATGGTGAGGCGGGCGGCCT